>JAVRPG010000285.1:0-4975 GCA_032162325.1 Mycobacterium sp.
CGTAGATGTGGGCTTCGTAGATCGAGTCGCCGAGAGCCTCGCCTGCATTGCCGCGGATCACCAGCCGTCCGGCCTGCGCCATGAACGCGCTCATGTGGCCGACATCGCCGCCCACCACGATGTCGACGCCCTTCATCGAGATCCCGCACCGCGCGGCGGCGTTTCCCTCGATCACCAGCAGGCCGCCGTGGGCGGTCGCCCCTGCCGACTGCGACGCGTTGCCCTTGACCCAGACCGTGCCGCTCATCATGTTCTCGGCAACACCGGTGCCTGCGTTGCCGTTGATCGTGATCTCCGCCCGCTGGTTCATGCCTGCGGCGTAGTAGCCGACGTGGCCGTCGACGGTCACCGTCACCGGCGCGTCGACGCCGACGGCGACGTTGTGTGCACCCTCGGGATGCGCGATGACGAACTCACCCGCAAGATCTCGGGCGTGGAGGGCGGTGTTGACCTCACGCAGCGGCGTCGTGCGGAGGTCGAAAGTTCGTGAGGACACCGTGGCTGTCATTTTTTCCACGCGTAGATCACCTCCGGCTCCGGCTCCCAGATCTCGGCGGCCTCGACGCCGGGAAGCCCGGCCAGCGCGCGGTATTCGCTGCCCATCGCCACCCAGTCGTCGGTCTCGGCGATGACGGCCGGTTTGCATGCGATCGCGTCGCGCAACACCGCGAACGAGTCGCGGTTGGACACCAGCAGCGTGTAGAACCCGTCGAAGTTCGCGCACAGCTCCTTTAGCGCGGTTTCCACGTCGCGACCATCGGCCAACTGCTTGGCGATGAACCGGGCACCGACCTCGGTGTCGTTCTCGCTGTCGAATTGCACACCGGCAGCGCGCAATTCGCGGCGGATCGTGGCGTGGTTCGCGAATGAGCCGTTGTGCACCATGCACTGCTCGGGCCCGACCGCATAGGGATGGCAACCCGCGGGCGTCACCGCGGACTCCGTGGCCATCCTGGTGTGACCGACCGCCTGCCAGCCCTGCGCCTTGGCCAGTCCCCACGCCTCGGTCAGTGCGCGCGGATGTCCAACGCCCTTGAGTACGGCCATGTCCGGGCCGAAGCCGGCGATCAGCGCCTGCGGATACGCCGCCGTGACGGCATCCAGCAGCACCTCCGAAGATGTATCTGCGGTAAGCACATACGTGTCGCCCAGCCGGGTCACGCTGACGTCGAGGCCGATGTCGTCGGCCGCCGGCTCGACCTCCAGCACCGAGACGCAACCCCGTCCCGGGGGTGACCAGATCGGGTCGCCATAGACGGCGACACCGGCGGAGTCACTGCCGCGGTCGCCCATCTCGCACAGCATTCCGGTGAGCAGTTCCCCCAGCCGGGGATAGAGCTCCGGGGTGCGCAGGTGCAACCCGACGATCCCGCACATGACTTGTCTCCTTTGACGTTTGAGGATTCAGAACGCGGTGAGGTAGTGGTCGATCTCCCACGGGGTCACCGCGCTGTGGTAGGCGAAAAACTCGTCGCGCTTGATGTTGGCGAAGTAGCGCGCCACACCATCGCCCGCGGCGTCGAGTACACCCGTGATCAGCGGATCCCCCTCGAACTCGTCGACCGCGTGCAGCAGCGTCGGCGGCAACGGCGAACGCCCCTGTCCTCCAATGGTTCCGGGGTCGGCGCTGCGCTTGATCCCGTCGATGCCCGCGCCCAGCGCGGCGGCGATCGCCAGGTACGGATTGGCGGAGCCGTCACCGCCGCGCAGCTCGACGCGCGCCGAGTCGGGCACCCGGATGTAGTGCGTTCGGTCGTTGCCGCCGTAGGTCGGGGTCCTCGGCGCCCACGACGCGCCCGACGCCGTCGTCGTCGCACCGGTCCGCTTGTAGGAGTTGACCGTTGGCGCCACCACCGCCTGCAGCGCGCCTGCGTGTTCGAGGATGCCGCCGATGAACGCATACGCCGTCTCGGACAAACCCAGTCCGCGGGAGTCCTCCTCGGCGGGGAACACCGGAGTGCCGCCACTGGTCAGCGACAGATGCAGATGTAGACCGCTGCCGGTCTTGGCGGCGAAGGGCTTGGGCATGAAGGTGGCGACCATGCCGCGTTCGGCGGCGATCATCGACAGCAGGTAGCGCAGCGTGACCACGCGGTCGGCGGTGGTCAGCGCGTCGGCGAATTGGAAGTTCTGCTCGAACTGGCCGTTGCCGTCCTCGTGGTCGTTGGCGTAGTTGGACCAGCCGAGCGTGTTCATCGCCGCCGAGATCGCGGTGAGGTGGTCGTACATCCGGGTCACACCACGGGCGTCGTAGCAGGGCTGCGCGGCGGTGTCGGCGGCGTCGGCGACCGACAGGCTGCCGTCGGCGTTGCGGTGCAGCAGGAAGTACTCCACCTCGGCCCCGACCCACGGCTCGAACCCGGCGTCGGCGGCCTGCTGGATCAGCGCCTTGAGGATCACGCGCGGGGCGTAGGGCCACGGTTCGCCGTTGACGTGCGGGTCGCAGTGCACGATGGCCAGGCCGTCCTTGATGAACGGGATCGGCGTAAACGACGCGGGGTCCGGAATGGCCATCAAGTCGGGGTCTTTGGGCTCCTGGCCCATGGCGCCGACGGCGTATCCGGCGAAGCCGACGCCTTCGGTGGCGAGCAGGTCGACGGCCTCGACGGGCACCAGCTTCGCGCATGGTTTGCCTCGCAGGTCGACGAACAGGGCGAGGATGAACTTCGTTCCTGACTGTTCGGCCAGGGTGGCGAGGTCAGGCATGCTTCTCCGATCCATGTGTGAAGTGAAGGGCCGGCCGGCGCGGGCGAGTGATCCGCGCCGGCCGAAGTCCATCAGGTGGGCTGCAGTTCGTACGCCGCGTCCCGATGGAACTTGGCGTCGATGCCCTTTTCTTCTTCGTCGGTCGAGATGCGGATGCCCATCGTCTTCTTGATGACGAACGCGATGATGTACGCGACCACGAACGAGTAGGCCATCACGGCGCCGGCGGCGATCGCCTGCTTCCACAGTTGTTCGAGCCCGCCACCGTAGAACAGGCCGTCGGTCTTGTTCGGCATGCTTGCGCTGGCGAACAGACCGATCAGCAGGGTCCCGATGACGCCGCCGACGAGGTGCACACCTACGACGTCGAGCGAGTCGTCATAGCCGAACCTCGATTTGAGCCCGACTGCAAGCGGACAGATCGCACCCGCGATCAAGCCGACGAAGATCGCACCGACCGGGGTGACCGCACCGCAGGCCGGGGTGATGGCGACCAGTCCGGCCACCGCGCCTGAAGCTGCGCCAACGCCGGTGACGTGCCCGTCCTTGATCTTCTCGACGCCGAGCCAGGCCAGCGTCGCGGCGCAGGTGGCGGTGAACGTGGTGACCATGACGATGGCTGCCGAGGTGCCCGCGGCCAGCGCCGAGCCGCCGTTGAACGCGTACCAGCCTGCCCACAGCAGGCCTGCGCCGAGCAGCGTCAGTGGCACGTTGTGCGGCTTACGGAACTTGCCGAACCCGAGCGACTTGCCAAGCACGATCGCGACGGCCAGGGCGGCGGCGCCCGAGTTGATGTGCACGGCCGTGCCGCCCGCGAAGTCGATGGCCTTCAGTTGGTTGGCAATCCAGCCGCCCTTGGCGTCCGGTGTCACCACGCCGTCGAACGCGAACACCCAGTGCGCGACGGGGAAGTAGACGAGGATCGCCCAGGCGGTCGCGAACGTCATCCAGGCGCCGAACTTCATCCGGTCGGCCGCCGCACCGGATATCAGCGCCACGGTGATCGCCGCGAATAGTGCTTGGAATAACGCGAATAGGCTCACCGGCAGGCCGTTGATGGTGGTCATGGGTTCGGTGAGGTTCTTCATGCCTGCGAACTCGGTGAAGCTGCCGACGAAGCCGCCGTAGGACGTGCCGAAGGCCATCGAGAAGCCGAACAACACCCACAGCACGCCGACGACGGCCACGGCGCCGAACGTCATCATCATCATGTTGGTCGAGCTCTTGACGGACACCATGCCGCCGTAGAAGAGCGCGAGCCCGGGGATCATCATCGTCAGGCCGATGATGCAACACAGCATGAATGCTGTGGTTCCTGTATCCATTTACATCTCCTGGAGTGGTGCGGCTCCGGTGAGAGCCGTTCACTGCCAGTAACCGATGTTTCTGTTACGTGGACAGGCTCGTGATGTTGCCTGCGCGTTAACACTGCGTCGGCCGATAAAGTTCGTGCGATGAAGCTCGATCGGCGATGGTGGCCAGGCGTCGCCGTCGCGGTGATAGCGGCCGCGGCGCTTATGTTGTCCTACGTGTTCGACCGGCCGTCCGAGGAGTGTCGTCCCGTCAAGGACCTGTTGGACTTCAACACTTCCCAGGCCCAGCACATCGCGTCGAAGAGTGCCGACGCGCAGGCGATCCCCAGCGTGGCCGAAGACGCCGCCTACCAAGTGTGGGCCGACGGGCTGGCCGAGCGCGCGCAGAAGGTCAGCTCCCCCGACCTGGCTCAGACGAGTGCGACCCTCGCCAAGCTCGCCAACGAGTTCGTCGGGCAGCTCCCTGTTGTGCGCGCTCAAGTGCAGTCACGGGCGCCCGGTGCGCCCGCGCCACCGGCGGCCTTCGAAATGGCGGCACTGAACGCCCGAATCAGCGACGACCTCGCGAAGTTGGCCAAGGCCTGTTCATGATGTGACCCGTCAGGGCAGCGGCCGGCCCCAGCGTCCCGCGAAAGCGACCTCCTCCAGCGGCAGCCTGCCCCGGCCCTGCGCGTCGCGTTCGACGATCTCCTGCGGCGCGTTGTCGTAGTCGCCGAGCGATCCGACCGCGACGACGGCAATGGGCCGCACGCCCTCGGGAATGCCGAACACCTCGCGGGCACCGTCGGCGTTGAACCCCGCCATCGGGTGAGCGATCAACCCGCGCGACACCGCCTCGATGGTCAACTGCGCGATCGCCGCCCCGGTGTCGACCGCGGCGTAGCGGGCGGTCCGCTCGTCCTCGCCCTCGTCGGCGCACACAAGGAGCAGCGCCCCCGCAGCCTTTGCGTAGCTGT
>JAVRPG010000286.1:0-3883 GCA_032162325.1 Mycobacterium sp.
GGCCGGGCGTCCGCGGCCAGCACCGACTTCGGCGGGCTGCACCAACCGATTCCGTTCCGGGGCGAGCGCCAGGCGGGCATCATCACGCCCCAGCAGGACCGGATGCACTTCTGCGCGTTCGACGTCACGACGGACGATCGCGACGAGGTCGTGGCGATGCTCAAGCAGTGGACCGCCATGGCCGAACGGATGACGCGGGGCGAGGACGCGGTACCCGACGGCGCCGTCGGGCGCAATCCCTATGCGCCGCCGGATGATACGGGTGAAGCCCTTGGGCTGCCTGCGTCCGCGCTGACGCTGACCATCGGGTTCGGACCGTCGTTCTTCGAAAAGGACGGCAAGGACCGCTTCGGTATCGCCGATAAGCGGCCGGCGGCGCTCGCCGATCTGCCGAAGTTCACCAACGAGATCCTTGACCCCGCCAAGTGTGGTGGCGACATCTGCATACAGGCATGCGCGAACGACCCGCAGGTCGCGGTGCACGCCGTGCGCAATCTGGCCCGCGTCGGGTTCGGCACCGTGGCGGTGAAGTATTCGCAGCTGGGCTTCGGCCGCACGTCGTCCACGACGCGCGAACAGGTGACGCCGCGAAACATGCTCGGGTTCAAGGACGGAACCAACAACCTCAAGTCCGAGGACACCGAGGCGCTGGACAAGAACGTCTGGGTCGCGGCGGGTGACGGTCCGGACTGGCTCACCGGAGGCACCTACCTGGTGACCCGGCGCATCCGGAACCGCATCGAGGCGTGGGACCGCACGGCGCTGCTCGAGCAGGAGCGGGTGATCGGCAGGCAGAAGGGCAGCGGCGCACCCAACGGCTACGACGACGAGTTCGCGCCGGTGGACTTCGACATCAAGGACGCCAAGGGCACACCGCTGGTCGACGTCGACGCCCACGTCCGGCTGGTCTCACCCGATCACCTCGGCGGGATCAAGATGCTGCGCCGCGGCTACAACTTCACCGACGGCTCCGACGGGTTCGGGCATCTGGATGCCGGGCTGTTCTTCATCGCGTTCGTGCGAAGCCCTGCGACGAACTTCATCCCGGTGCTGTCGCAGATGTCAGGCGACGCACTCAACGAGTACATCTTCCATACGGGCACGGCGGTTTTCGCCTGCCCGCCAGGGCTGGGCGATGGCGATTCGTCGGCGTACTGGGGTTCGACGCTCTTCGGCTGATCGCCCGGACCGGTGTGTCTTTTTGCCCGCCTCTGAGCGACAATGTCGCGCGCGGGTCACGCGTCTCACACAATTCGCGAGTGTGAAGGTACTGCGAGATTTCGCCCATCTTTTCGCAGACGTTTCACGCTCGGCGCGAGCGCCGTTCGTCGGGCTACTGGGGCGGCGTGCGCCAAAGTCGCGCCAGCGACATTTTCGAGTGAGGCGGGCAATTAGGACTGTGTCCCAGCGGGGACCGCCTACGCGGTGGACTTCTCCGCGGCCGTGTCGCTCTCGTCGGCTTCCTCGGCGAGCTCGGCTTCCTTGGTGGGCTCGGCTTCCTCGGTCGAGACGTCTTCAGGCGACGGCTCGGGCTCGTCCTCCGGATCAAGCTCAAGCTCGTCATCCGCTTCGATGACAGCCTCCGCGGCGGACGGCCAGTAGGCCCGCCACTCCTCGTCGGAGACCTCCCCGAGCGTCGCCACGTCGAGTTCCTCGGGCACGTCCTCGCCACGGCGACCCGCCGCGATCGCGTGCTCGACGCGGCGCACGGTGTCCATAAACTCCAGAACCGAAGACCGCAAAGCGTTCTCGGAGTCGACATGCGGCGACACGGTCACAGACGTGATGGTGTCCGGGATCAGATCGGACGGCAGCCCCACCGCGGTGACACGCTCGATCACCTTCTGCGCCAACGCCAATGCGGGCTGGCCGGTAGGCACGTCGTCCATGCTTGAAAGGTGGGACTTCGCCCGTTTTTCCAGAGCCTTTCGCTCCTCCCACTGGGCGAGCTGCTCGTCCAGCGAGATCGGTTCACCCGCGAGCACGGCCGGCACCCGGTTGCCGAGCTTGCGCACCAGCGAATCGGCCACGTCGTCGATGGTGAACGGGTGCAGCGGCGCGTCCTCGGCGATGCGTGCATGGAACAGCACCTGCAGCAATACGTCTCCGAGCTCCTCACGCAGCTCGTCGGCGTTGCCGCCGCGCACCGCATCGAACACCTCGTAGGTCTCCTCGAGGAGGTAACGACGCAACGAGTCGTGAGTTTGCTCGCTTTCCCATGGCCCGGAGGTGCGCAGCTTGTCCATCATCGCCACCGCATCGACCAGCCGCTCCCCCGACGCGGCGTCGGGAGCGGCGATCAACCTGTCGCCGGCCGCCAGCCGTGTCTTCACCGCGGGATGGTCGGGGTCGGACGAGAGCAACACCGGGGCGTCCTCGCCGTCGTAGGCCGGACGGGCCGCAGGCAACGACCACGGCACCTTGACGGGCATCTCCTCGGTGTACTGAACGTCACCGGTCAGCAAGTCGATCGCCTCGACGGGAACCAACGACGGGCGACGAGGGTCGACCAACACGACTGTCATGTCGCTGGTCGCTTGTCATTCATCGCCGGTGTACCTCCGAACTTCGTTATATCAATACCTTCCTGGGGTTTTCCATCGAGGGCCAATACCAACCCCGCCACCTTGGCAACGAGTTCAAGATCACGAATCCGTGGCGCCCCAACGCCTGAACCCGCTCGCGGTATCGGCACTTGCACCGTCGACGTCGTCGCGCGGTAGTGCGCGCTCGGATACAACCGCTTGAGCCGAAGTTGCTGTGAGTCGACCAACTCCAATGGCGACACCCGAAGCGTCGACTCGGATATCGCACTGACTTCGGTGATCCCGTACTGGCGCAGCAGCAGCCGCAGCCGAGCGACGGCGACCAACCGCAGCGCGGGCTCGGGCAGCGGGCCGTACCGGTCGACCAGCTCCTCAACAACCGCGTCCACCGCGGCGTCGTCGGCAGCCGCCGCCAGCCTCCGATATCCCTCCAGGCGCAGCCGGTCGCTCGGGATGTAGTCCGGCGGCAGGTTTGCGTCGACCGGTAGGTCGATCCGCACGTCCTTCGGTTCCTCAGGCGCCAGAACGGTTTTCCCGTCGGCCGCCGCGCGGTAGGCCTCGACCGCCTCGCCGACCAGCCGCACATACAGGTCGAACCCGACCCCGGCGACGTGTCCGGACTGCTCGGCGCCGAGCACGTTTCCTGCACCGCGGATTTCAAGATCTTTCATCGCCACCGCCATGCCTGCGCCGAGCTCGTTGTTCTGCGCAATGGTGGCCAGCCGGTCATACGCCGTCTCGGTGAGAGGCACCTCCCTCGGATACAGGAAATAGGAGTAGCCCCGTTCTCGACTGCGTCCCACTCGGCCGCGCAACTGATGTAGCTGCGAGAGACCGAACGTGTCGGCGCGCTCCACGATCAGCGTGTTCGCATTCGAGATGTCCAGGCCCGTCTCGACGATCGTCGTGCACACCAGGATGTCGAACTCACGGTTCCAGAAGCCCTCGACCGTGCGCTCCAACTGCTCCTCGGGCATCTGCCCGTGCGCGACCGCGACGCGGGCTTCGGGCACCAGCCCCCGCACCCGGGCGGCGGCCTGGTCGATGGATCTGACCCTGTTGTGGATGTAGAAGGCCTGCCCGTCGCGCAGCATCTCGCGCCGCAAAGCCGCCGCGACCTGCTTGTCGTCGTGCGGGCCGACGTAGGTCAGCACCGGGTAGCGCTCCTCGGGCGGGGTGAGGATCGTCGACATCTCCCGGATGCCCGCCAGGCTCATCTCCAGCGTGCGCGGGATCGGGGTGGCGCTCATGGTCAGCACGTCGACGTGGGTGCGCATCGACTTGATGTGCTCCTTGTGCTCGACGCCGAACCGCTGCTCCTCGTCGACCACGACCAG
>JAVRPG010000287.1:0-4112 GCA_032162325.1 Mycobacterium sp.
TGTCCCCACGAGGTTCGGAATGGTATGTCGAGGACCTAGGATCGACCAACGGCACATACCTTGACAGGGCGAAGGTGACGACGGCGGTACGGGTTCCGATGGGCACGCCGGTTCGAATCGGCAAGACAGTAATCGAGCTGCGCCCGTGACACTGGTGCTTCGATATGCGGCTCGCAGCGACCGCGGTTTGGTCCGCGCCAACAACGAGGACTCGGTATACGCCGGCGCGCGTCTGCTCGCGCTGGCGGACGGGATGGGCGGCCACGCCGCAGGCGAGGTGGCCTCGCAGCTGGTGATCGCCGCGCTGGCCCACCTCGACGACGACGAGCCAGGCGGCGATCTGCTCTCCAAGCTCGACGCAGCTGTCCGCGACGGCAACTCGGCGATCGCGGCGCATGTCGAAGCCGATCCCGAGCTCGAAGGCATGGGCACCACGCTCACCGCAATCCTGTTCGCCGGCAACAGGCTTGGGCTGGTGCACATCGGCGACTCTCGCGGCTATCTTCTTCGCGACGGCGAGCTCAACCAGATCACCAAGGACGACACCTTCGTCCAGACCCTCGTCGACGAAGGCCGGATCACCGCCGAGGAGGCGCACAGCCATCCGCAGCGCTCGCTGATCATGCGGGCGCTCACCGGCCACGAAGTGGAGCCCACGCTGATCATGCGTGAGGCGCGAGCCGGTGACCGGTACCTGCTGTGCTCCGACGGGTTGTCGGATCCGGTCAGCCACGAAACCATCCTCGAGGCGCTGCAGATTCCCGATGTCGCCGAAAGTGCCGACCGGCTCATCGAATTGGCGCTGCGCGGTGGTGGACCTGACAACGTCACCGTGGTGGTGGCCGACGTGATCGAATACGACTACGGCCAGACCCAGCCCATCCTGGCGGGCGCGGTGTCCGGCGACGACGATCAAGTCGCGCCGCCCAACACGGCGGCCGGTCGCGCGTCGGCGTTCAATCCACGCCGAAACGAGGCCAAACGCGTTGTGCCGCAACCGGAAGAGCCGCCGCAGAAACCGCGGTCTCGGCGCCGCATTTTCATCGCGGCGGTCCTGCTGGTGCTGGTTGTGCTGGCCGGGCTGGCGATCGGCCGCGAGATCGTGCGGAGCAACTACTACGTCACCGAACACGACGGCACTGTGTCGATCATGCAGGGTGTTCAGGGTTCCTTTCTGGGTTTAGCACTTCAGGAGCCCTACCTGTTGGGATGTCTCAACGCGCGAAATGAGTTGTCGCTCATCAGCGCCGGGCAATCCATGGACAACCTGGATTGCCGCATGCTCGGTGTGAATGACATGCGGCCGTCGGAACGGGCGCAGGTGATCGCCGGCCTGCCGTCGGGCACGCTCGACGACGCCATCACCCAGATCGAAGAGCTCGCACGCAGTTCGGTGCTGCCGACGTGCGCCCCGCGCACTCCGACTCCCACCAGCACGACGACGTCGCCTACACCACATCTACCGGAATCACCTGTGAATCCTGGCATTCCGGAAGTCGGCGGTGGAACACCGGCCCCGGAGACTCCCCCCATCGTCACCGCGCCTGCCCCGGCGCCCCCTGGACCGCCTCCAGGCGCCCCGCCGCCTTCGCCGTCACCCTCTCCGTCGTCCACTGTGACGGCGCTGCCTCCCCCACCACCGGAACCGGGAACGAACTGCCGGGAAGTGTCATGACGACGCAGCCGCAGTCGCCAGTCACCGTCATGCCGCCGCTGCCGAACCGGCGCAACTCTGAACTGTTCCTTCTCGGCTTCGCCGCGTTGATCACCACCGTGGCACTGCTGCTCGTCGAGGCCAACCAGGAGCAGGGCCTGCACTGGGACCTTGCGCAGTACACGGTGGCCTATCTCGCGCTGTTCACCGGCGCGCACCTGGCCGTTCGACGGTTCACGCCGTACGCCGACCCGCTGCTGCTGCCGGTGGTCGCGCTGTTGAATGGCCTGGGACTGGTCATGATTCACCGCCTGGATCTCGCGGCGGGTGGGCCGTCGGCAAGAGGCCTTGGCGGCACCGCCAATCAGCAGATGTTGTGGACCCTCGTCGGTGTGGTGGTCTTCTCGCTGGTGGTGATCTTCCTTCGCGATCATCGGCTGTTGGCGCGCTCCGGCTACGTCTGCGGTCTGACGGGCTTGATTCTGCTTGCCATCCCTGCAGTGCTGCCCCGGTCGGTGTCGGAGCAGAACGGCGCAAAGATCTGGATCGAGTTGCCGGGCTTCTCAATTCAGCCGGCCGAGTTCTCGAAGATCCTGCTGCTCATTTTCTTCGCAGCGGTGTTGGTGTCCAAGCGCAGCGTGTTCACCAGCGCAGGCAAGCATTTCCTCGGCATGAACCTGCCGCGGCCCCGCGATCTGGCGCCGCTGCTGGCGGCCTGGATCGCCTCGGTCGGCGTGATGGTCTTCGAGAAGGATCTCGGCACCTCGCTTCTGCTGTACGCGTCGTTTCTGGTGATGGTCTATGTAGCCACCGACCGGCTCAGCTGGGTCGTCATCGGGCTGGGGCTGTTCGCCGCGGGAAGCGTTGCGGCGTATTACATTTTCGATCACGTCCAGGTCCGGGTGCAGACCTGGCTGGACCCGTTCGCCGATCCCGACGGCGCCGGCTATCAGATGGTGCAGTCGCTGTTCAGCTTCGCCACCGGCGGCATCTTCGGCACCGGCCTTGGCAACGGTCAGCCCGGCACGGTGCCCGCCGCATCGACCGACTTCATCATCGCCGCCATCGGCGAAGAGCTCGGGCTCGTCGGTTTGGCCGCGGTGCTGATGCTCTACACCATCGTCATCATCCGCGGCCTGCGCACCGCGATCGCGGTGCGGGACAGCTTCGGCAAGCTGCTGGCTGCCGGGCTGGCGTCGACGCTGGCGATCCAGTTGTTCATCGTGGTGGGCGGCGTCACCAAGCTGATTCCGCTGACCGGGCTCACGACCCCGTGGTTGTCGTACGGCGGTTCGTCGCTGCTGGCCAACTACGTGCTGCT
The DNA here is from genome assembly GCA_032162325.1 of Mycobacterium sp. Taxonomy (GTDB): domain Bacteria; phylum Actinomycetota; class Actinomycetes; order Mycobacteriales; family Mycobacteriaceae; genus Mycobacterium. The sequence goes on from JAVRPG010000287.1 coordinate 2,976, forward strand.
GGCAATCCTGATCCGCATCTCGCACGCCGCACGCCGCCCGATCGTCACCCGGCCGCACACCACGCCGATCGCCGCCGCCAGCACCGAGGTGATCGAAAAGGTATGAACACCTCGCTGCGCCGCATCGCCGTGACGATCATGGTGATGGTCGTGCTGCTGTTGGCCAATGCCACACTGACACAGGTGCTTACGGCCGATGGGCTGCGCGCGGATCCGCGTAACCAGCGGGTGCTGCTCGACGAGTATTCACGCCAGCGCGGCCAGATTTCTGCCGGCGGCCAGCTGCTCGCCTACTCCGTGTCGACCACCGGCCGGTTCCGCTTCCTTCGTGTCTACCCCAACCCGCTGACGTACGCCCCGGTCACCGGGTTCTATTCGCTGAGCTATTCGAGCGCGGGGCTGGAGCGCGCCGAGGACACCGTCCTCAACGGTTCCGACCAGCGGCTATTCGGTCGAAGGCTGGCCGACTTCTTCACCGGCCGCGATCCGCGCGGCGGCAATGTCGCGACCACCATCAATCCGCAGGTGCAGCAGGCGGCCTGGGATGCGATGGAGGACGGCTGCAACGGCCCGTGCAAGGGCGCGGTGGTGGCGCTTGAGCCGTCGACCGGCAGGGTCCTCGCCATGGTTTCGGCACCGTCGTACGACCCGAATCAGCTGGCCACCCATGACATTCAGAAGCAGTCCACCGCGTGGCAGCAGCTACGTGACAACCCCGACTCCCCGTTGCTGAACCGTGCAATCTCGGAAACCTATCCGCCTGGGTCCACCTTCAAGGTCATCACCACTGCGGCCGCGCTGCAATCGGGCGCCACCGAGAACACCCAACTGACCGCCGCTGCCCGAATCGCGTTGCCGGACAGCACCGCAACGCTGGAGAACTTCGGCGGCGCATCGTGTGGCGCCAGTCCGACCGCCTCTCTGCGGGATGCGTTCGCGAAGTCATGCAACACCGCCTTCGTCCAGCTCGGCATCAACACGGGTGCCGACGCGCTGCGGTCGACCGCGTCGGCGTTCGGGCTGGACAGCCCTCCCCCGACGATTCCGCTTCAGGTGGCCCAATCCACCGTTGGCCCGATCACCGACGCCGCCGCCCTGGGCATGTCGAGCATCGGGCAGAAAGATGTTGCACTGACA
>JAVRPG010000288.1:0-4727 GCA_032162325.1 Mycobacterium sp.
CAGGCCAATTGGGTCTGCCTCCTCGCTACCGCGGTCGGCCTCAGCATGCTGGGCGGAGTATTCGGCGCGACGGTCAATCCCCTCGCACGCCGTACGGTCGAAGTGTTGGAGTATCTCGCGCTCGCGGCGGTTGTGCCACTCGCGTGTTGGGTCGGCGGGCTTTACGGGCTGATCCGTGGTGTGAGCCTGCCATGACGACCCTCGTCACGCAGATGGCTCGGCTTTGCGTCGCTGGCGGTCTCGCGGCTTTCCCTCTTTTCAGCGCGCCGCCTGTGTCCGCGGTTACGCCACCACCGGTCGATGATTCGATGTTGCCCAAGCCGGGTCCACCAGCGCCACCACAACCCACCGAGCAGCAAGAGCGTTGTGCCGCCGCGCCCCCCGCCGAGGCCGAGGTGGCTGACGCGGGACAACTTGCCGGCCTCGATCTGCGGCAAGTCTGGAAGTTCACGCGCGGGACAGGTCAGACCGTCGCCGTCATCGACACCGGCGTGGCGCGCCATCGCCTCCTGCCCCATCTCGTTCCCGGAGGCGACTACGTGTTCATCGGCGACGGCACCGAAGATTGCGACGGTCACGGCACAGTGGTGGCGGGAATTGTTGGTGCACAGCCGGATTCCGAAGGATCCTCGTTCAGCGGCGTCGCACCCGACGCCACCATCGTCAGCATTCGTCAATCCAGCAACAAATTCCGGGCGGCCGATGATCCATCCGGATCCGGGTTCGGCGACGTGGACACCCTTGCGAAGGCCGTGCGCGCCGCCGCGGACTTGGGCGCGACCGTGATCAATGTGTCCTCGGTCGCCTGCCTGCCCACCGACGGTGGCTTGGATGACCGTCCGCTGGGCGCCGCATTGGCCTACGCCGTTGACGTCAAGAACGTCGTTGTGGTGGCCGCCGCAGGAAACGTCGGCGGCCCCGGTCAGTGCCCCGAGCAGAATCCCTCATCCGATCCAACCCGGCCCGGGCAACCGGATTGGGACCGTGTGAGCGTCGTGGTCAGTCCGGCCTGGTACGACGACTACGTGTTGACCGTGGGCTCGGTCGATGCGCACGGAGCGCCGTCAGCGTTCAGTCTGGCCGGCCCCTGGGTGGATGTCGCGGCACCGGGCGAAGGCGTCGTGTCGTTGGATCCCGACGGTGAGGGCCTGGTGAGTAGCCTGCCCACGTCCGGCGACCCGATGCCGATCTCTGGTACGAGCTATGCGGCGCCCGTGGTGAGCGGCATCGTCGCATTGGTGCGGTCACGATCGCCTGAATTGACTGCGCGGCAGGTCATGCGACGCCTCGAGGAGACGGCGCATCGTCCGGCTGCCGGGTGGGATCCGGTTGTGGGGCATGGTGTTGTCGACGCGCTGGCCGCGGTCAGCGGTGATGCGACGTCGGCATCGGCCCACGAGAGAACGCAGTCGCGACCGGTGTCGTTTCCCGCCGCGACGCCCACCGACGATCGGGCCCACCATTACGCCGTCAGCGGAGCCGCAGTCTGTCTCGCGATCTCCGTGTCGTCAGTCGCCATGACGGCGTCGGCGGCCCGTCTACGACGGTCCCGCGATGCTGTCACGCGCGACTGAGGCGGTCTCCTTGCTCAGCTCCGGGCCGCGCGGCAGCCGCGCGAGCACCGGCCAGGGCGCAGGCACGGGCGTGCCGGTGAGACCGAGGTGCTTGGCGGTGTCTTCGTCGCGTAGGCCGAACACGACGCCCGAATCGTCGATGAAGTAGAGGGCGCCTGCGGTCCCGCCGTCTCCGGTGATACCCGTCGACCGAACGTAGGCGCTGCGACCCTGTGGAATGGAGACGCTGTCGACGTTGGGGCCGTCGCTGTCGGCCTGCGCCAGCGTCACCGGGCTGGCGCCATCGACCGGCAGCGAATTGCCCATCATTACAGCGGTATTGGCGCCTGCCTGGCCCAGCCGCCACTGTAGGCACACAATGGCGTCGTTGGACACGCCCCCATGTTCCGGAAAGGCTGAGACACGCAACGTGTCGAGGGTCGGCACGGCGCCGATGACGTCAGGAGCGACCGTGACGATGTCGCGGGCGTCCTGTGAGTCGGTGAAGCGGATGAGGTCCGCAGCAACCTGCCCGATCCGCTGGACTCCCTGCGCGAGTATGACGTAATACTCCTCGGCTGCCGCGCGGGCGATCCGAATCACAGTTCCTACCGAGAACCCACGCAGTGGGCTTGGTGAACCCATGTCAGAGATATGAGGGGCGACGATAGGAGGTGCCTCGGGCGTCGCGTCCAGCAGGGCACGCGAAACAGGCCGCGGGGTAACACCGTCGAGCTTCAGGGCCCGCACGACGGGGCGGTTGCGCAGATCTACCCGCGCGCGCCACCCGTCGTACAGCAGATACGTCGTCGCCGCACCTTCCGAGCGCGGCGTTACGAGAAGTCGGCGTCCCGAGGCGAGCCCGTCGTGGAGTACATCTGCGGCGATGACGGTGGTGCTCGTCGGGTCATCGCAGACCGCCCAACCCGATTCGTCCCCACCAAGTGGTGCGGCGATGGTGGCCGGCGCACCCGGAATACCCACCAATGGACCGCGTTTGGCATTGTGAATTGCGGAGGCGCTAACCACTTCGGGGTTTGCGGGAGTGCCGGCAATGAGCCGCGCAGATGCGAGGTTGAGGACGGGATGCACGATGTCGCCGATCCGCACGTAGAGGGCGCCGGAGTCACGGACCATGACGATCGGTGCGCTGCCCAGCGCACCAGGGGGCCGGAGGAACGCCAGTATGGCGCACGCCGCAACGATGATCACCGCAAGAATGACACCGGCAATGAACGAAAGTGATTGCGCGCGAGGCGGATCGTCGAGCATCCGGACGTCGCCGCGCACCAACGCGTGTTCCATCCTGCGCAGCAGGAATCGATATCCGCTGACATGCAGCCTGGTTGTCGGTTGCCGAGCCATGCCTCCCCTGACAGCCAGCCTAACGGGCGCAAGGGGCATCAACGGGCACTGATTTCCGAGACCGATGACCGCCCGCCTGACAATTCTATTAATACTTCCTGATTCGCGGAACGGCGCGCCGAAACCGATGTACCTTGCTGCCTGTCCCGTCGCGTCCTCTGAAAGGGGCTTTGGCCATGTCCAACCATTTCACCGGTCTGAGCCTCGGACCGCCGCTCGGTGACCAGCGTTTGGATCTGTGCGACCTCTACGCGTTCACCTCGCCGGCCGATCCGGAGCGGACCGTCATCATCCTCAACGCGAACCCGCTGGCCGATGCGCTGAACCCCGATGCGATCTACCGTCTCGCGATCGACAACGACGGCGATCTGCAGAACGACATTGCGTTCAGCTACGTCTTCTCCGAACCCAAGGACGGCAAGCAGACCGTCGATGTGTACCTCGCGGCGAACGAGGACGCGGATTCGGTCGAAGCCGTCGGCGAGAAACTGTTCTCCGCCGTCCCTGTTTCATTCGTCGGCGACGAACCGCACATCGCAACCTCCGGCGACTTCACCTTCTTCGCCGGCGCCCGAAGCGATGCGTTCTTCTTCGACTTCGACGGCGTCAAGAACCTCTTCGACACCTCCGGTGGCCGCAACTTCACAGCTCTCCACCTCCCTGGTGAATCGCCTTGGACGGGCGTGGATTCCAACACCGAAGCCAACGTCTTCTCCACCGCCATCGAGATGCCGACCAGCTTCCTGGGCGCCGACCCCGACATCAGGATCTGGGGCCGCTGCAGCGTGCGCCGTGACGGCGAGCTGCTGCACGTCGACCGTGCGGGACACCCGTCGGTCAGCAGCTTCTTCAACACCGATGACACCAAGGAGGAGTACAACGCCAGCGTGCCGGTCAACGACCGGGCGCGGTGGATCGACATGTTCATCCATCTGATGGGCCACACCGGCGGCTATTCGCGCGAGGAAGCCATCGAAGCGATCGACAACGAGGGCACCCTCCCCGACATGCTGAACTTCAACCCGTCCAAACCGGCCAAGTACCCGAACGGCCGCGTCTTCACCGACGACGTCATCGACTACCGGCTGGCATTCCTCACCAAGGGCGAGTGCCCGCCCTCAGGATTGAGCCCGCACACCGACACCCTCACCGAGTTCCCGTACCTGGGCCCGCCGCACCAGTGACGTCAGCGCCAACGGGCCCACACATATGGAACTAGTGCGCGGAGAAAATCCAGGTCAGGTCCCGGTCGGGCATGGGCGAACGCCTGCTCGAAGTACTCCTCGGCGACCAGCAAGATGCCCTCGGCGTACTCAGTGGTGAAGGCGATGCTCCCGTAGTCGTCCATCAGACGACGCACAGCGCCGACCAGTTCGGAAGAGCGCTCGGAGCGGTTCCTCCGGAGATAGTCGCGCACGAGATCGAGGTCGGCGCCGCGGGCCGCGCTGAGCAGATGAACCAGCGGCAACGTCCGCTTCCCCTCGTAGAGATCACCCAGTATTTCCTTGCCGTACATTCGTTCGTCGCCGACAAGGTTCAGCAAGTCGTCACGGATCTGGAAAGCCGCGCCGAAATGAAATCCGAACCGCACGATCGGTGCTAACGGTGCTGTTCCACCCGAACCCACGATCGCGCCGACTCGCAGCGGGTGGATGATCGTGTACCAGCACGTCTTGTGCATGATCAAGTGGAGGTAGTCCTGCGGCTGTACGGCTTCGAAATTGTCTCGCTGCCAACCGACTTCGATCGCCTGGCCTTCGAGCGTTCGCATCGCCATGGTGTCAAACTCTGCCCACACCAGATCGGCGA
>JAVRPG010000289.1:0-3355 GCA_032162325.1 Mycobacterium sp.
GGTGCTGGACCGCATCGCCCGCGGCATCTTCCACATTCCCGGCATCGCCCGGGTGCAGAACATCACCCGACCGCTGGGCACCCCGATCGACCACAGCTCGATCCCGTTCCAGATCAGCATGCAAAGCAGCCAAACCATCATGAACCAGAAATACATGCACGACGCCATAGACAATCTGAACAAGGTGAGCGATGAGCTGCTAGTGACCATCAACATCACCCAGCACATCTCAGACCTTACGCATCAACTCACCGACGTCACTCACGATTTGACTGGCCAAACCCATCAAATCCAGGCCGACACCAGCGATCTGCGCGACCACATCGCCGACTTCGACGACTTCTTCAGACCGATCCGCAACTACTTCTACTGGGAACCGCACTGCTTCGACATTCCGATCTGCTGGTCGCTGCGATCGGTGTTCGACACCCTCGACGGCATCGACAAGCTGACCGACGACATCGGCAACGTCACCAAGGACATCGACAAGATCGACGTGATCCTGCCCCAATTGGATGCCACGTTGCCGCAGTTGATCGCCACCCTCACGACGGTACGAGGGCTGACGATGGCAACGGCAAGCACCTTCTCCGGCCTCATCAATCAAATGGACGCCTTCTCCCAGAACGCCACCGTCATGGGGCAAGCGTTTGACGCGGCCAAGAACGATGACTCCTTCTACCTGCCACCCGAGGCGTTCCAGAACCCGGATTTCATCCGCGGTCTGAAGTTGTTCTTGTCCCCGGACGGCAAATCCGCGCAATACATCATCACCCACAAGGGCGATCCCGCTACCCCCGAAGGCATCTCCCACATCGACCCCATCATGCAGGCCGCAAGCGAGGCGGTGAAGGGAACACCCCTGGAGAGCGCCAATCTCTACTTGGGCGGCACCGCGGCCACCTACAAGGACATGCGCGACGGCTCCATGTACGACCTGCTGATCGCCGTCACCGCATCGATATGCCTGATCTTCATGGTCATGCTCGGCCTCACCCGAAGCCTGGTCGCCGCCGCGGTCATCGTCGGCACCGTCACTGTCTCGCTGGCCTCCTCCTTCGGGCTATCGGTGCTGCTCTGGCAGCACATCTTGCACATGCCACTGAACTGGCTGGTGCTGCCGATGGCCATCGTGATCATGTTGGCAGTGGGATCCGACTACAACCTGCTGCTGGTCTCGCGGTTCCAAGAAGAGATCCACGCCGGGCTGAAGACCGGCATCATTCGCTCCATGGGCGGCACCGGCGGGGTGGTCACCGCCGCCGGGCTGGTGTTCGCCTTCACCATGGGGTCGATGATGAGCAGCGACCTACGCATCGCGGGCCAAATCGGCTCCACCATCATGCTCGGACTGCTCTTCGACACGCTCGTCGTGCGGTCGTTCATGACACCATCGATCGCGGCGCTGCTCGGACGGTGGTTCTGGTGGCCACGACGCGTGCACACCCACGCCGCCCCACAGCCGGCTGCTACCTCCCCGCCTCCCGGTCCAGCTGCAGATGACACGACCACCACTCAGCCGCTCGGGATGGGTGCAATGAGTCCCGAAGGACAGCAATGAGATACCGGAAGCTATCTGCGCTTGCGTCGATCACCGCTGCAGCGGTCACGCTCGCCGCCCCGGCGCACGCCGACGTCGACACCGATTTCGCCAATCAGCTTCACACTTATGGCATCTACGGACAGCGAGATTACAACGCGTGGCTGGCGAAGATCACCTGTAAGCGCCTGGGCAATGGCTTGGACACAAGCGCCGAGAAGTCCGCAGTATTCCTGTCGCACAACCTGCCACGGGGCACCGACACCGCGCAGACGTGGCAATTCCTCGCTGCCGCAATCGAGACATATTGCCCAGAGCAGCAGCCGGTCCTGGCCACGGTCGCAGAACCAAACCGATGAGATTTTTGGAGTCACCCATGCACCGACTAGGGCTCACGCGAATCCGCCCGGTTTCGCGAGCCGTGATCGCCGTTCTCACAGGAGCATTCGCGGCTACGGCATTCCCCGAAGTCGCGGCGGCCGATGCGACCGACGACTACCCCATCCCCCACCGGATTATCGTCACGACCTGTACTGCCGAGCAGATCCTCGCTGCCGCAAGAGACTTCGCGCCGATCTATTACGAGCGCTACATCATCGACAAGCACAACAAGTCGCCCGAAGTTCAGCAAGCCGCCATCGACAACGCGCACTACTTCTTCTCGCTGAGTCCGCAGGACCGCAGAGCTTACTCAGAACAGATGGCCACGAATTTCGCTGATCCGATGACCGCGTCGTGGCCCAACTGGGCGAAGGTCTTCTTCAACAACAAAGGCGTTGCCGCCAAGGAAACCGACAATTGCGCGGACTACCCGCCCGACGACATGTCCGTGTGGGACGGGTAAGTGAATGCCTCTGCAGCCATAGGGTCAGTCGGCGATTTGAACCCGATCCAGGTGACCAGCGGTTAAGCGTCCACGACAGGTGAGGAGATCATCGATGAGCGATACCGCGACAGCGGTCAACCTAGGCACGATCGGGGTGCATTACGTCGAGGGGGAACTGACACCGGAGGCGGCAGCCGAGGTGGAGCGCATAGGCTACACGGCTCTGTGGATCGCGGGCACACGCGCAGCGCGCCTGACCACCGTGGAGCGGGTTCTCGCAGCGACCGAGACGCTGGTCGTGGCCACCGGCGTCGTCAACGTCTGGCACACGGACGCGCGAGCCGTCGCGGACACCTACCATTGGCTTGAGACGGCCCACCCCGGGCGGTTCCTGCTTGGTATCGGCGCGGGGCATCGCGAGTTCGGGGCCGATTTCCGATCCCCGTATCAGGCGCTGGTTGACTACCTGGACGTGTTGGACGAGCGTGGCGTTCCGAAACAGGGGCGGGCGCTGGCCGCGCTCGGCCCGAGGATGCTCAAACTCGCCGCTGAACGATCCGCCGGGCCATACCCGTTCCTGGTGACGCCGGCATACACGCGGCGGTCGCGCGAGCTGGTCGGCCCGGACGCGCTGTTGGCAGTGGAGCACAAGGTGGCCCTCGGTGACCCGGACAGCACACGCGCCGCCGGTCGTGACGCCATCAAGGTAAATCTCGGGCTGGCAAACTACCGCGCCAACCTGACCCGAATGGGCTTTGGCGAAGAGGATCTGGCCGACTGCGGTAGCGACACGCTGGTCGACGCTTTGGTGGCGCAGGGGGACGCGGCCACGGCGGCCAGGCAGCTGCGCACTCAGCTGGAGGCCGGCGCCTCACACCTTGTCGTGCATGCAGTTCCGACGGCGGATCGGCTGCGGATCTTGACCGCGCTAGCTCCCGAACTCGGCGTCGCGGCACGACGCAGTGGCGAAACCGCTTTAAGAAACGGAG
>JAVRPG010000290.1:0-2684 GCA_032162325.1 Mycobacterium sp.
CCAGCGGCATCGGCGAAGCGATTGCACTGCATCTGCGCGAGGGCGGCTTCTCGGTGCTGGCCGGTGTACGTCGCGATGAGAACGCCGAGCGGATGCGTACCCGCGGTCTGACACCGATCCGTCTTGACGTCACCGATCCCGAGCAGCCGGCAGCGGCGCGCGCCGAAGTCGGCGACCGACCGCTGGCCGGGCTCGTCGACAACGCCGGAATCCTGCGCGGTGGGCCACTGGAGTTTGTGCCCATCGATACGCTGAGCGCTAACCGGTACGCCCGGACTCCAGCTAGCTTCGTGCATCGAATGGGTGCCAGCACTCACGATTTATGTTCGCCGGGGCGCGATACTCGTGGACAACCCCTATTCACTACCAAGACAAGACTCCGACTGGACACGCCGGTTGGCGTGCCACCCGGACGCGGCTGGGAGTGCCCTTCTGGTTGACGTCGGCGACAGATCGATATGAGTATTCCTATGCCGCAGAAGCGGTCCCGGCTGCGTGGCGGGTCGTGAACGCCACGTCATATTTCGGGGCCCGCACTTCTGACGCCGGAGTGGGTCGGCGAACGATGCAAGCACCCCGGCTGTCGATGCTAAGGCGTCCTAGGGCCCCGTCCACCGCTCTGGGGATCGTGGTCGCGGCCTCGTTCGTAGCGGTCGAAACCGTCGCCGTGGTGCTCCTCAAGCACCTAAACCCCGGGGAAGCCTTTGAGACGCTGTACCTGCTCGGTGTTTTAGTGGTGTCGACAGTGTGGGGCCTGGGGCTGGCGATGGCGACGTCGGTGGCCAGCGCAATCGCCCTTGACTACTTCCGTAAATGGCCCGCTGCCCATTTCATGCCGTTCGTCCTCGAGAACGAGGTGGCCATTGTCGTCTTTCTGTTTGTGGCGATGTCGACAAACTTTGTCGCGGGTCTGGCGCGGGCGCGGGCGGCAGAGGCCCATCAACGCGGCCGCGAGGCGGGCTTGCTTTTCCAGCAGCAGGCCGCGTTGCGGCGGGTGGCGACCCTGGTCGCAAACGGGGTCGGCCCGTCGGAGGTTTTCGCTGCGGTGGCTGAGGAAATGGCCCGATGCCTGCGGGTGGTCCACGCGATGGTGCTTCGCTCCGAGCCCGATGGCGCGGTCGTCGTCGCGGTCTACGACGAGCGCGAATCACGAAGGCTTCCCGTAGGCGAGCGCATTACGCTGGAGGGAGACAACGTGACAGGCGGGGTGTTACGTACCGGCCGCGTCGTACGAATGGACAGCTACGAAAACGCCCCGGGTTCGACCGGCGCACGCATGCGTCAGCTGGGCCTGCGCGGTGCGGTGGGAGCCCCAGTCGTCGTCGACGGACGCGTGTGGGGTGCGGCGACCGTCGGCTCCGCGGGACCGGAGCCGCTGCCACCGGACACCGAGGCACGGATCAGCGACTTCGCCGATCTGGTCGCCACGACGATCTCGAATGCCGCTGCCCGCGCTGAGCTGCGGGCTAGCAATGACAGCCTGAGCGTGCTCGCCGAGCAGCAGGCCGCGTTGAGGCGAGTCGCGACCTTGGTCGCTCGGGGAGTCCGCCCGGCGCAGGTGTTCGCGGCTGTCGCGGACGAAATGGCCCGATGTCTCGGTGTAGCCGACTCGCACGTTGTTCGCTATGACGGCAACGACGCAGCGATCGTCCTGGCGTCCTACAACGCGTTCGGGTTGCAGAGGCTGCACGTCGGCGAGCGTGTGACGCTGGAGGGCGACAACGTTGCGACGATGGTGTTACGCACCGCCCGCGCCGCCCGCATGGATGACTATGAGAACGCCGCCGGTTCCCTAGCCGCACGGATCCGGGACCTCGACATCCAGTCGGTGGCGGCGGCCCCCGTCATCGTGGATGGCCGCGTGTGGGGTGCGGCCTTTGTAAGCTCGAGGCGTCCCGAGCCGCTGCCCCCCGACATTGAGGAGCGCATCGCGGACTTTGCCGATCTGGTCGCTACGGCGCTTGCCAACGCTGCCGCCGGCGCCGAACTGATCGCCTCGCGCGCCCGCATCGTCGCGGCCGGCGATAACGCCCGCCGCCGCCTGGAACGCGATCTGCACGACGGAGCCCAACAACGACTTGTCTCCCTGGGTCTACAAATACGCGCGTTCGAAGCCTCGAAGCCCGCCGAGCTGGGCGCCTTCAAGCAGCAGCTTTCTGAGATCGTGTCCGGTTTGACCGGCGTTTCGAATGACCTTCGGGAGATCTCCCGGGGCATCCATCCGGCGATTTTGTCGCGTGGCGGGCTCGGCCCGGCACTAAAAACCCTCGCTCGCCGCTCAACGGTACCGGTCCACCTTGACGTTGCGATTGACCAACGCCTGCCCGACCCCACGGAGGTGGCCGCCTATTACGTAGTAGCCGAAGCGCTGACCAACGCCGCCAAGCACGCACAAGCCTCCGAGGTCGACGTCCGCGTAGAAACCAAGAATGGAAACCTCGGCATTGTGATTCGAGACGACGGTATCGGAGGCGCCAACTCGGGCAAAGGGTCTGGACTTGTCGGCCTCAAAGATAGGGTCGAAGCCCTCGGCGGCCGGATGCAGATCACCAGTCAGCCCGGAAACGGGACATCGCTACACGCCACTATCCCACTTGAGATCGAATGACAGTTCAACGGCGGTGACACGCGCGGGCGCACAGGTCTCCTGCGCTGTTGGCGCTCGATCTGTCCGCGGTGGGCCG
>JAVRPG010000291.1:0-4310 GCA_032162325.1 Mycobacterium sp.
CAGGTGAAACGACACACCTGCCGAGGTCAGGCCACGTCGGTCACAAAACTTCACAAGAGATCTCGACCAGCAGTGATGTCCCGTTTCCGGCGTCCACCGGTAGACGGCGTCTTCGATGAACCTGATATCGGGGATCCGGTACGGCATCAACGGCAGCTTGGTGCCGACCGCGGCCGACAGCGCCGCGTTAGCCGCCTGTGCGGCCGGCGTACACGGCTCCCGACGAGTCCAACCGGACCGATTCGAGCAGGCGCGCCAGCGGTATACCCAGTCGTTCCACCGCATCCACGCTCCTCACCTCGTCGCTTTGGTCCGTGCCGGCGGCAGGTTCGACAAGGGGAAACTCGTTGAGCGACCCGACAAATCAGGAGGTGACCAGCAAGCCGCTCCGTTGACCTCTGAGTCTCAAGATCGCGACTAAGTACTACCGCGCCGAAACCGGGCGAGATTGCAGTAGTGCACTACCGAGATCGTCCCACCGCACGCGAGCGACGATTCCCTTGGCACGTGGCTCGGTGATGCGAGCCGTCGCGCTCGCACTCATCGAGGAACATCGCAGTTTGGAGGACGCATGACCGATCCGGCCATGGCCAATCCGTGCGAAACGTCGACGCAGAACTGGTTGAGCCCGCCGCCAGTGCGCTTACCCAAACTCGTGCAGGGAGTTGGATTCGCCTTTTTCCGCCGCAAGGCGATGCGGAATTGGATCAAGCGGCACGGACGCATCTTCGAAATCAACGTCCCATTCTTTGGCCGATCCGTCGTCGTTTCCGGCCCAGATCTGGTGAGGTCGGTGTGTACCGCGAGCGACGAACAGTTGATCGACGTGCAGCCGAATCTCAGCAATTGGTTCGGGCCCGGTTCAACATTTGGGCTTGACGGCAGTCGGCATCGCGATCGGCGCCGGCTGCTCGCACCGGCATTTCACGGTCAGAGTCTCAAATGCTACGAGAAGGTCATCGTGGACGAGACACTGCGGGAAAGCGCGAATTGGCCTGAGAATAACGAATTCCGGATTCTCGAACCGATGAACAGGATCACCTTGAACGTGATCCTGCGGACCATATTCGGCGCTGATAGCGCGGAACTCGAGGAACTACGCGAGATCGTCCCGCGCTATATGAAACTCGGACAGCTCATGGCATTCGTACCGGCGCCGCCGTTTCGGACCGGACGTCACAGCCCGTGGGGCAAGCTGAACGAGTTGCGCAAGGCATTCGACCGGATCGCATGCACGCTGATCGACGGAGCCGATGCCGATCCGGCTCTCAGCGAGCGGGCGGACATCCTGGCATTCTTGCTGCGCAGTAGCCACAACGACGAAACCGGGATGCTGCGGCTGGACATCCGCGACGAACTGTTGACCCTCATCTGTGCTGGCCACGAAACCACCGCATCAGCACTGGCCTGGACGTTTGAGCGGTTGCGGCGCCATCCCCACGTGCTGGCGGAACTGGTAAGAGAGGTCGACGAGGGGGGCAGCGCCTTTCGCCGGGCCACGATCTTGGAGTCGCTGCGGGTACGCACCGTCATCGATGTGTTTGGCCGCCGGGTCAGTTCGCCGAACTTCAACCTCGGCGAGTGGCGGATTCCGGCCGATCGCACGGTGTTGGTGCGCATTGCCGATGTTCACGAGAATCCGGAGATCTTCCCTCACCCCGAACGATTCGACCCTCATCGCTTCTGCGGCACCAGGCCGGCGGCACCAGCATGGCTGGCGTTCGGTGGCGGTGCACGGCGGTGCATCGGCGCTGATTTCGCGATCGCCGAAATGGATATCGTGCTGCGGACAGTGCTGCAGAATTTCCGGATCGTCACCGATGCCGCCGCGGACGAGAAGTCGTGTTTTCGGGGGATCGCCCACATCCCGAAACTCGGCGGCAGCGTGATAGTAAACCGCGAAAGGTAGCCCACCATGTCGACTCAGCTGATCAGACCACTGCACGCAGAACGGCTCGACATCCGCTGCAATGTCGGCGACGCCATTGTCGCGAACTTGGCGGTCCACATTGTCTTCTTCTTCGAGCGCCGTCTCGACACGAGGGCGCTCGCCGATGCATTTGCGCACGCGCTCACGAAGTTTCCGATCTTCGGGGGGCGAATGGCCCTGGGCAACGGCAGGATGCGGATCAGATGTGAGGGGCACGGTGTGCCTTTCACGTCTGTCTCGTCCGGCCGCACGCTCCGTGATGCGATCCGATCGGCGTCGGAGGACGCGGGAGACTGGCTCATCGACCCGGTGAACGGTGCCACGGCTCGATGGGGATTGGGTCCGTTGTGCAAGGTGCGTGTCACTCACCTTGCGGAGGGCGCGACCGCAATCGGGTTCTCGTGGCACCACGTGGTCGGCGACATGCAGACATTCATGCACTTCATGAATGCGTGGGCTGCCGCTGCTGCCGGCAACCCACTCGCTGATCCGTTGATCGTTGAAGACCGCGCTGTCTACCTCGATGAGCATCTGCCTGCAGATGGCGCGCGGCGGCCCGGGGTGCGCTGCATGGGGCTCGCAGAACTTGCGCGTAGCGCGCTGTACCTGGCAAAGGATGCGCGACGGCAGCGGACGCTGAGCATCTACTTCGGAGACGACGAAATCGGCCGCATGCGCGACGCCTACGGATGCCGGATGCGCTTGTCTGCCAACGACGTTGTGTGCGCGCATGTCGCCGAAGCAGTCATGAAGGCGGACCCAGCGGTGGATCGTCGCACCTTCGCGATCGTCGTGAACGCGCGGAAACGTTGTGGCCTTGATCCGATGCTCTTGGGCAATGTCATCACGACGCTCAACCTCGGCCTGCAACGCGGAGAGGCTGCACGTTCGATCTCCGAACGCATACGCCACAACGTGGACCACTTCGCCGACGAACACTGCGACATGCGCATCAACCAACGGTTCCTTGACGCTGCCGGTGCCTGGCGGGCTGGTCGCTGCGTATCTACTGCGTTCAACCCGGCCAGGTGGAACCCAATTGTCACGAACCTGAGCGGCTTCGGTGTTCATCGCATCCACTTCGAAGACACCTTCGCGTCCTATTGCACGATGGTGATGAGGTTGCCCATTGCGGGCGGCGGTGCCCTAATGGAAGGGGCGGATGGCCGCGGGCTGGTCTTTCAGATGGCGTTGCCGCCCAGGGAGTATGAGGCCATGTCGAGCCCGGCGAGTCGGGAAAATATGCACCGGTTTCGGTGTGCCGGCGACGACATTCCACGGGTGCACCATGAGGTTCACGCCTAACGCGTCAACTGGTCCGCAACACATCGACGGTCTCCAGCCGCCGCGCATGGGCCACGGGATACACCGCGGCGGCCAGGACGAGTCCGAACACGGCTGCCACTCCGGTCTGCAGCGGCAGACTCAGCACACCCCATTCGATGTTGATGCCGTAGTACACCGGTGAGCCCAACGACCAGAGGTACGTGAGGCCAACGCCCCCAAGCACAGCGAGTCCGGCGACCACCAAGCCGAGTAGGCCGGCGTTAGCGATGATCACGGCCTGTTCTTGCCCTGAGGTCACTCCGATCGCACGCAACGCGGCTCGCTCACGCTTGCGTTGCACAAGCCCCAGCAGGAACACGTTCAGCACGCTTAGGCCGGCCGCTGCCATCACCACGTACCCCGCGAAAGTGATCGGCTGCAAGAAGCGGGTGATCCCATTGGTGGCCACCGAGCGCCACTGCTCGTTGTCGTAGACGAACAATCCGGCGCCGAGGTTGAGGAAATCGTGACGGTGGGCGGTCGCGTCGGCGGAGGACGGATAGGCCACCGCGACCTGGTCGCGCACGGCTGCCCAGTCGATGCGTGCCAATCCTTCGGAGACCAGGACGATGTCGCCCACTGCGGTGTCATTGATCATCCGTGGGTGAAAGACTCCGGCCACCCGGTACTGCTTGGACCCCTCGACGGTAGGCAGCTCGACGGTGTCGCCCGCGGCAACGCCGAGCCGACTGGCGGCAATCTCGCTCAGGCCAATCTCCCCGTCTTGCAGACCCCGCCAAAACCTGTCACGGACATCGGTCGGCTCATACAGCGCCTCGCTGTACCAATCACCCGGCGCGACGCCGACGACCAGGCGCGACAACGTCCCTGACGAGATCGTCGATCGCCATCGCGAAGACACACTCTGCCCGTCGGCGGCGTCGGTCACCAAATCGAACGTGGAGTCGGAAAGCCGGCCATCCCGCTGATCGAGCACCGATTGGGCGGAAATCAACAAGGCCGCGGGCAGTCGGTCAGCCTTCTCCTCAGCAATCTGCTTAGTGCCGAGCAGTTGCATGCTGTACGAGCCGATGGCCAAGCTGGTGCTCTCGGC
>JAVRPG010000292.1:0-3150 GCA_032162325.1 Mycobacterium sp.
AATACGCCGTCGCCACGACCACCTTCGCGTCGGACCCGGCGGCGATCTGGCCGGCCTTGTCCACCGCGCGCAGCGACGAATCCGATCCGTCCGTGCCGACCACGATGGTCGTGTAGCCGCTCATCCATGCCCTCCCAGTGTCAGTTGCAGCGCCACCCGAGACAGTAACCCGTTGCCCGTTGAGCAGGGGCGCGATTCACGACACCCGATCGTACGGGGCAGATTCGCCGAAAGCGCACTACAGTGATCGAAACGACGCCGCGGCTCATTCCGCCGTCCGCGTCGCAGCGGCACCGCCGACGTGATCCAGATCAACAGCGGCACAGCGAAAATCCATAGGTCGCCGGCGTTGGCGCGAACATGCCAGGGCCGCAAGGGAAGTCGCCACCTATCTCTACGACGGCGTCAAAATTGGCGATCAATACCGGGTTTCACCGAGCGCGGTGGGTTTGCGCAGGTTACCGTTTTGCCGTCGTCGAAAGGGGTACGGGTCGGCCAGGTGGATCTTTCAACCAGACCGCCGCGCCTTGCGCGCGTCCAACAGCGAGAGCGGGTTCGGGCCGGCCGGTTCGACCCCGTGATCGTTGCGGTCTTCGCCGCCGCGGTGTGCGCGGCGGGCGCCGCCCGGCCTTCGCTGTGGTTCGACGAGGCGGCGACGATCTCGGCGTCGACCCGATCGGTGCCCGAACTGTGGCGGCTGCTCCACAACATCGATGCGGTGCACGGCCTGTACTACCTCTCCATGCACGGCTGGTTCGCGGTCTTTCCGGAGACCGAGTTCTGGTCGCGACTGTCCAGCTGCGTTGCTGTCGGGGTGGCCGCTGCGGGCGTGGTGGTGCTGGGCAAGCAGTTCTCGACTCGCACCGTAGCCGTCTGCGCCGGAATCGTTTTCGCGATTCTGCCGCGTGTCACGTGGGCCGGAATCGAGGCCAGGTCCTACGCGCTGACGGCGGCGGCGGCGGTCTGGCTGACCGTGCTGGTGGTGACGGCGGCACGACGCAACGCGGCGGCGCTGTGGCCGCTGTACGGGTTGGCCCTGGTGGCGTCGACGCTGCTCAACGTGTTCGTGGTGCTGATGGTCTTGGTCCACGCGGTCGTGGTGCCGGTAGTGGCGAAAAAGCGGTCGACGGTGGTGTGGTGGGCCGCCACGTCGGCGATGGCATTGCTGGTTGTTTCGCCGTTTCTGGCGTACTGCCGCACACAAATCGCGCAGGTCAGATGGATTTCACCGGTTCAGCCGGGCACGTTCGTCGACATCGCGCAGGAGCAGTATTTCGACCACAGTGTCCCGTTCGCCCTTCTGGTGGGCGTGGTCCTGGCGGCGCCGTTGGTGGTGCGGCGGCCATGGGACGTCCGAAACCGGCAACTCGCGATCATCGCGCTGGCGTGGATCGCGCTCCCGACGGCGGTGTTGCTGCTGTATTCGGTTGCGGGGCAGCCGATCTACTACCCGCGCTATCTCTGCTACACCGCGCCCGCGATGGCCCTCCTGCTCGCGGTCTGCATCGTGGCGCTTGTCCGAACTCGCGAACGCGTGACGGCGGTGCTGGCCGCATTCGCACTCGCGGCCACCCCGAACTACCTGGTCGGCCAGCGCGGCCCCTACGCCAAGGAAGGCATGGACTTCAGCCAGGTGGCCGACGTCATCACCGCGCACGCCGCCCCCGGCGATTGCCTGATCCTGGACAACACGGCGGCATGGAAGCCCGGCCCGATCAGGCCGCTGACCGCGGCACGGCCCGCGGCCTACGCGAAGCTCGTCGACCCCGGTCGCGGTCTGCGCGCCCCGCAACGCAACCGATTGTGGGACGCACACCTCGGAATCTGGGGAGTCGCCGACCGCGTCCGACCGTGCACGGTGTTGTGGACGGTCTCGGAACGTGACCCCGCCGTGCCGGAACGCCAGAGCGGACCGGCCCTGGATCCGGGACCGCGGCTGACGCGGGCACCCGCGTATCAGGTGCCACAGCGGCTCGGCTTCCACATCGTCGAGCGCTGGCAGTTCAGCTTCGCGCAGGTCGTCAGGTCCACGCGATAGCGACTGACCGAAGCCGATGCGCTCATGTCGGATAAGCGATTCGCCGCCGGTCGGCCGGCACGTCGGACATGATCGATGAAATGGAGGCCGTCCCTCGCATCGTCGGACTGCCGGACGGACGGTCGATGGGTTACGCGCAGTACGGCGCCGCCGACGGCTATCCGATCGTCAACGCCCACGGCGGTCTTGCCTGCCGCCTCGACGTCGCCGCCGCGGACGCCGTCGCAGCCGAAACCGGTATCCGGCTGATCTCCCCCGACCGGCCCCGGTGTCGGGCGCTCGGATCCTCAGCCCGGCCGCACAATCCTTGACTTGGCCGGCGACGTCGCGGACCTGCTCGACCAGATCGACGTCGACGGGTTCGCCGCTATGGGCTGGTCGATGGGCGGACAGTACGCGGCTGCGCTGGGTTATGCGCTGCCTCACCGGGTCACGCGGGTCGCGATCATCGCGGGCGCGCTGCCCCTGACCGAGCCCGGAGTGTTCGACGAACTATCCGCCATGGATCGATTGCTGACCCGGATGTCTTTGCGGGCGCCGTGGGTCGCAGCCCAGTGGTTCCGGATCATGCGGTTCGCGTCCGGCGTCGCGCCGACGCTGTACGGGCGACTGGGCGCGCGTGAGCTGGGATCGGCCGACGGCGCGGTGATCCGAAACGAGGGGTTCGGCGCGTTCGCCGGAATGTCACGCGAGGCGTTACGGCAACTGTCCGGCGCCGTCGACGAACATCGGGCTTGGATCCGGCCGTGGAGTTTCGCCCCCGAGGACCTCAGCGTGCCGGTCGATGTATGGGCGGGGACGCGCGACGAACTCGTCAATGCTAGCTGGCCACACCGCCTTGCTTCGCGAATCCCCAACGCCACCTTGAATATTCGCGAGGCTGGCCACTTCATGGCGCACCTGTACTACCGGGAGATCTTCGCATCGCTGCGCGGCTAATACAGCTACACGACCCCCGTTACGTCACATTGAGAGCGCGTCAGCACCCCCACGCTGCGGGCGGCACCCACTGCCACACCGCCGGCGGCGCCCAGTACCCGGCGCAGCACGATCCTGTACCCTGCCATCCGCCGTTCCAACCGCCGTTCCAACCGCCGTTCCAGTCGCCGCCG
>JAVRPG010000293.1:0-3461 GCA_032162325.1 Mycobacterium sp.
CGTGGCCTCGCCTTGTTCGTGTCCGGCGACAACCTGCGAAAAGGTGCGGCGCTGAACACAATTCAGATCGCTGAGCTGCTGGCCGCAGAGCTGTGATCCGGCCGGCAGCCGCAGCGCTGCTATGCGCTGTAGTGCTACCGTGGCCCGTCGCCTATGCTGATCCGCCTGCGCCCGTCCCGGAGCCAATCCTGCCTCCGCTGGCGCCGGGGCAGGTGATCCGCATCGGCCCGACCGCCGGAACGGGCACGCCGACAAGGGATTACGACATCGGCGCCACCGATCTCTGCGAGTTCATGGAGTTTCCCAGCGGCATCCTGCAGGTCTGCGGCGATAGCTTCGCCGGTCAGGGCGTCGGCTTCGGTCCCTGGCATGCGCCGATTGCGCTGCACGTCGAAACCGAGTCGATCGACGACCAGAGCGGCGTACGGTACGACCGGGTCACCGGCAACGACAAGCCACTGCTGGCCGATCCGACACCGGCGGGCATGTCTCAACTGCCTGCGGGCGTGGTGCAGATCAACCGCGAGAACTACCTGCTCGTCACAACCGTGAAGGACCTGGTGCCGCAGTCGTCTCGGCTGGTGAAAGCCAATCCGGCGCAAGGTAATTGGCCGACGGTACAGAACTCACAGCGCCCTGGCGATTATGCGGACGCGCGGCAGTCACAGATCAGCGGCTATTACGACCCGATCCCGACGCCCGACTCGCCGAGCGGCTGGGTCTACATTGTCGCCGACAAATTCGACCGCAGCGGACCAGTGGTGCTGTACCGGTCCAAACCACAGACGTTCACCGACCGCGCCAGCTGGCAGGGTTGGTCTTCTCAGGCCGGGTGGGGTAAGCCGCCGACGCCGTTGTGGCCGGACCGCGTTGGCGAGATGAGCGTGCGGCAGATCGACGGCAAGACGGTGCTGTCGTACTTCAACGCCAGCACGGGCAACATGGAGGTTCGCGTCGCAGCCGACCCGACCGGACTTGGCGCGGCGCCGGTCACGACGGTCGTCTTCGCAGGCACATGGCCCGATCCCGCCGAGGATCTGCCTGCGCCGGAGGACAACCGGCTCGCGCAGCCGTACGGCGGCTACATCTCGCCGGGGTCGACGCTTGATGAGCTGCGGGTGTTCATCAGCCAGTGGAACACCGGCCCCGGCGACAACTCGCCGTACCGCGTCATCCAGTTCGCGGTGAACCCGCTAGAACCCTAGTCACAAGAGGCCTCTAGCCGTCCGCAGGAGCGACTAGCGACTCTTACCAGCTGAACCGCCGTGAGCCCGAAAGGGTCAGCCGCCGAGGCCTAGGTTCTTCTTCAAATTGTCCCCAGCAGTGCCCGGATCGACGTTCTTCTGCAGGTTCTCCAAGCCCTGCTGCAGGCTCAGATTGTCACGCAGATTCGTCCGCGCATCCCCCACGGTGGTCGGCAAATCCGGTACACCGCAGATGCTCTTGTCGTACTGGCCCGAACCGAAGTAGCTGCAGGGTGTGGCCTGCGCCGGCGCGGCAAGCCCAAGCCCGGCCGCGACAGCGGCGCCCGCAATGCCCGCAATGATGGTCTTCTTCATGAATTGCCCCCTCTGTTGGCCTACTGCGAAGCGACGCCCCCGTCTCGTAGCAAAGTGTAGCGGGATAAGGCGACTTAACCAAGCCATCAGTTTGCTGGGGCAGCACGCCGTCCTCTGAACCTCCAACCGGCCCCGTGGCCACCGCCCCACCGCCGCCCGCGGCATCGCCTGCCGCACCGCCTGCTGCCTACGCCGAGCCGCGACGCCACGGTCGACTCACGGCGGTGGCCATCATGGCGACGCCATGATTCACCGTGGTGGTCCGCCGATGTTGTTCCCGATGGGTCCGCGTCCGTGGCCGCCATTCGGTCCGGGCGGCCCCAACTTCCGGCAGGGCCCGCCGCCCTCAGCGCCGGGGGCTCCTTCGACGCCAGCCCCGCCGCGTCCATAGCGGAATCACCGAAATCGACGTTCTGCAGGAAAAGTCCTCGAGTAATTTCGCCATTTCGTTGATCTCGGCGTCGGTGATCGCGATGCCGACGGCTCCGTCGGCCCACGCCGATCCGCCCGCGCCCATCCCGGAGCCCATACTGCCATCGCTGGTGCCAGGTCAGGTGATCCGAATCGGTCCGACAGCCGGAACCGGCACGCCGACAAGGGATTACGACGTCGGCGCCACCGATCTCTGCGAGTTCATGGAATTTACCAGCGGCATCCTGCAGGTCTGCGGAGACAGTTTCGCGGGCCAGGGGGTGGGGTTCGGCCCCTGGCATTCGCCGATCGCGCTGCACGTCGAATCCGAGTCGATCGACGACCAGAGCGGCGTACGCTACGACCGAGTCACAGGCAACGACAACCCTCAGCTGGCCGATCCGACACCGGCGGCTACATCTCGCCGGGGTCGACGCTTGACGAGCTGCGGGTGTTCATCAGCCAGTGGAACACCGGTCCTGGCGACAACTCGCCGTACCGCGTCATCCAGTTCGCGGTGAACCCACTCAAGCCCTGGTCATAGAATCGCCGCAGCCTCGAGGGGCCGCGATTCACAGCTGATTCATATCGAATTCAAGACAGGCACATCGGCATCGGTTGCATGCTCGGTTCATGAGCGAAACAACGCCGTCCTCCGAACCCGCGACCGGCCCCGTGGCCACCGCCGCACCGCCTCCCGCACCTGCCGAACCGCAACGCCACAGCCGCCTCTCCGCAGTGGCTGCCTGGGTCGGCATCGTGGCCGGTGTCGTCTTCATCGTCGCCATCATCTTCTTCTCCGGCTTCTTCCTCGGCGCGCATTCCGGCGGCCACCGCGGCTGGCACCACGGCGGTGGCCATCATGGCGACGCCATGATGCACCGTGGCGGCCCGCCGATGTTGTTCCCGATGGGCCCCGGCGGTCAGTTCGAACGCCCGATGCCCTCTGGACCCGGTGGCCCGAACTTCCAAAGCCCGTCGCCGCAGCAGCCGAACGGTCCCTCTACGACGGCGCCGGCGCGGCCGTAGCCCGAAGCCACGAGATCGACGTTTTGCAGGAGAAGTGCAGATCTGCAGAACGTCGATTTCGGCGTGTTTTTGGGTACTCGCGGGATATGACCGAGAAATTCACAACGACGGACGCCGGCAACCCGGCGCCCAGCGACGACCAGTCACTGTCCGTCGGCCCCGATGGTCCGATCCTGCTTCAAGACCACTACCTGATCGAGCAGATGGCGAACTTCAACCGGGAGCGCATCCCGGAGCGCCAGCCCCACGCCAAGGGCGGCGGCGCCTTCGGCCACTTCGAGGTCACCCAGGACGTCAGCGCCTACACCAAGGCCGCCGTATTCCAGCGCGGCACCAAGACCGACACGGTCATCCGGTTCTCTACCGTGGCGGGCGAGCGGGGCAGCCCAGACACCTGGCGCGACCCGCGCGGGTTCGCGCTGAAGATGTACACCTCCGACGGCAACTTCGACATCGTCGGCA
>JAVRPG010000294.1:0-4608 GCA_032162325.1 Mycobacterium sp.
TCAAGCACGTGACTCATGCGCCGGAACAAGGAGCTGGAGCGTTTGTGGGCTGCACAGCCAGCCTGCAAACCCTCCAGCACCTGCCATCTAAGCCAAGCGGTTCAGCCCGCAGCCGCGCCACGCCGGCGCCCTCGACTTGCCTTGGTAACGCCACAAAATGCTAAGTGAAACAGAGCGTTACACCACTAGGGCGGAAACATCGGGCAACAATGATTGAGTTGGTGGCGAACCCCGCCGCCCATAGTTTGGCCGCGATCCCGCTGCAAAGAATGCGCGACCCGGAACGGAAACACATGGACTCAATGACCAACATCAGCCTGTACACCGCCAGTCGCGCCAGCATCCATCCGACCGCGATCGTGGCGCGCGGCGCCGAAATCGGTCCCGGCGTGGAAATCGGCCCGTTCTGCACGGTCGGGCCAAACGTGGTGATCGAGGCCGGGGCGAAGCTGATCTCGCACGTGGTGGTCGAGGGCCACACCCGCATCGGCGAAAGCGCACAGCTGTTCCCGTTCTGCACCGTCGGTCTCGCGCCGCAGGACATGAAATATCAAGGCGAGCCCACCGCCTGCGAAATCGGCGCCGGCACTTTGGTGCGAGAGCACTGCACGGTTCATCGCGGCACCGCCACCGGCATCGGGGTGACCAGGGTCGGCACCGACTGCATGTTGATGAACGTGGTGCATATCGCGCATGACTGCCAAATCGGCAACAATGTCATCGTGGCCAACAACGTCGTGATGGGCGGCCACGTCTCGATCGGTGACCACGCAGTGGTCGGCGGCGCGGCGGCCATCCACCAGTTTGTGCGGATCGGCCGGGCCGCGATGATCGGCGGGGTTTCCGGCGTGGAAGGCGACGTGATCCCGTTCGGCAGCGTCATCGGCAACCGCGGTCGTCTCGCCGCCCTGAACGTCATCGGCTTGCGCCGCCGCGGCTTTGACAAAGCGGCGGTTCAGCGTTTGCACACCGCCTTCCGCACGCTGTACAGCAAGCAAGGCGTGTTCGCCCAGCGATTGGAAGCAACGCGCGCGCAGTTCGGTGACGATCCCCTGGTGGCGGAGGTTCTGACGTTTATCGACGCCCCCAGCCACCGCGGACTGATCCGGGCCGAGTGACCGTCAGCGGGGGGCAACTCCGATCACTTCGTCGTTAAGGCCAACCGTTGTTCATTCACGGGATCGGGATTGATACAGCGCCCTGTTGGCGTAAGGCCGGGTAAGGCAGTTCTCTGACGCCCGGATGCCGCGCCGCGGCAACTAGCCGGCGGCCATGCCGAGCTATCCTCCTCGCCGGTCAGGCACCCATGTGGACCGGTGCCCGAGCCTCAAAAGCCTCGGCAAATCGGCCGCAGACCTCGCGTGCGTCGGTCTCATCGACATCGTCCACACGCAGAAATAGTTGCTCGGTCAGGCGCTCATACAGTCCCTCGCCGTTACGGGAATAGAACCGCGTGCCGGGAACCGGTTGCCACACGTCCTTCATGATCGTCCCTCCTGATCATCGCCCCTGTGGTCAAGCGCTTCTTCGCGCAGAGAGGCTTCCGCGCAACAAGCATTTCGGACAAAGCCAATCTCTTGTCAATATCCCGCGTGGTCGAAAACGAAACAAACCCGCTATGTCTTCCGGGAGTGAATACTATTGTGGCCACGATCCCGTGAATATGACGATTTATGTGCGCCGCAACATGAAGTCACACGTAGTGACTGTCGAAGCGAAGAAGCCGCCCCGGCCTACGATCTCGGACAGACCTCCGCCCGACCGTTACTTCCCCGCCTTCATCACGCCGCGCACCGCCGGCTTGAACAGCGTGGTCGCGCGGCCGGAGGCTCGGGGCAGGGTGGCGCGTTGCGCCGCCGCGCTGTCCGTAGCAGTCGGTAATCGGCCCCCGGCCCTTTCCCCTGGCCTTGACAGCCGCGGCGCACCATATTCGCTGCGTCACAACCCCGAAGCGGTGTTTCAATGCGTCGTACTCCCGTCCTGCTCACTGGCCTTGCCGTTCTGGCGCTGGCTCTGTCCCCTGGGCTGGCCGACGCGCGGGCCGGTGGCGGCGGCTCGTTCGGCAGCCGCGGCAGCATGACCTACTCCGCGCCGCCGTCGACCAACACCGCGCCCTATTCAGCATCGCCGATGCAGCGCAGCATGACGCCGCAGTATCAGCCCGCCCCCGGCTTCGGGTCGCCCACGTATCAGGGACGGCGGTCCGGCTTCATGTCCGGCCTGATGGGCGGCCTGATCGGTGCCGGTATCGGCGGCCTGCTGTTCGGCCACGGCTTCATGGGCGGTGGTCTCGGGATGTTCGGCTTGCTCGGCCTGCTGCTGCAGCTGTTCCTGGTGTTCCTCCTGGTGCGGTTTCTGTTCCGCACCTTCATGGGCGGCCGTGCGCCGCTGACGGCCGGCGGCCCCAACATCTTCGCCCGTGGCGGCACGCCCGGCTCCAGCCCGCCGCCGGCGGGCGGACGAGCCTCAGGCCCGCCGCCGATCGCCATCGGCCAAACCGACTACCAGCAGTTCGAGCAGTTGCTGAAAGCGATCCAGGCAGCCTGGAGCGCACACGACCTGAACGCCCTACAAGCGATGGCAACGCCCGAGATGGTCAGCTATTTCGCCGAACAACTCGCCGAGCAGGTCAGCCGCGGTGTGCGCAACGTCGTCGATGACGTGACGCTCATTTCGGGCGACCTGTCGCAGGCCTGGACCGAGCAGGGGCGCGACTACGCGACCGTGACGATGCGGTTCTCGATGATCGACGTGACCCGCGACGCAGCCGGGCGCGTGGTCGACGGCAGCCCGAACGAGCACGTCACCGCCACCGAAATCTGGACCTTCGTGCGATCGCGCGGCGGTCATTGGATCCTGTCGGCGATCCAGCAGACGCGTTGAACCGTCAGAGCATCGCGGCTCCTGAAACTTGCTAAACGACGCTCTACGCGTGGAGAAGGCTGCTTCCGATGAGCGCTCCTGATCCGATCCCCTATGCCGACGCAAAACTGCGCCGCATCCTGTCGAGCGTGCGCACCATCGCCATGGTGGGCGCCTCGTCCAACTGGAACCGGCCCAGCTATTTCGTCATGAAGTATCTGCAGGGGAAAGGCTACCGCGTGATCCCGGTGAACCCGGGAACCGCCGGCAACGAACTGCTGGGCGAGCGCATCTACGCCAGCCTGCGCGACATCCCCGACAAGATCGACATGGTCGACGTATTTCGTGCCTCGGACGCGGTCGGCCCGGTCGTCGATGATGCCATCGCCGTCGACGCCAAGGTCGTGTGGATGCAGCTCGGCATCCGCAACGACCAGGCCGCCGCCAAGGCCGAGGCCGCCGGCATCGAAGTGATCATGAACCGCTGCCCGAAGATCGAGTTCGGCCGCCTGGGCGGCGAATTGTCCTGGAGCGGCGTGAACTCAGGCATCATCCGCAACCGCCCGGCCCAGCCGCCGACAGACCGCCACGGCAAGCCTCGCGCCCTGCCGGAAACCAACATCGAATACGGCTTCGAGACCCGCGCGGTGCACGCCGGTGCCGCGCCGGACCCGACGACAGGCGCCCGCTCCACGCCGATCTACCAGACCACCGCCTATGTCTTCGACGACGTCGACCACGCCGCGTCTTTGTTCAATCTGCACAATTTCGGCTACATCTACAGCCGCCTCACCAATCCGACGGTGTCGGTGCTGGAGGAGCGGGTCGCCAGCCTGGAGGGCGGCCGCGCCGCCGTCGCCGCCGCCTCGGGTCACGCCGCCCAGTTCCTGGTGTTCGCGACCCTGCTGGAGCAGGGCGACGAATTCCTCGCCTCGCGCAACCTGTACGGCGGCTCGCTCACCCAGTTCGGCCTGTCGTTCAGGAAGCTCGGCTGGACCTGCCACTTTGTCGATCCGGCCGACCCGGAGAACTTCCGCCGCGCGCTCACGCCGAAGTGCAAGGCGATCTTCGTCGAGAACCTGGCCAACCCCGGCGGCGTCATCGTCGACCTCACCGCGATCGCCGAAATCGCCCATGGCGCCGGCCTGCCGCTGATCGTCGACAACACCCTGGCGACGCCCTATCTGTGCCGCCCGTTCGAGTGGGGCGCCGACATCGTCACCCACTCGACGACCAAATTCCTCGACGGCCACGGCAATTCGATGGGCGGGATCGTGGTCGAATCAGGAAAATTCGACTGGGCGAAGGGCGGAAAATTCCCGTCGATGACGGAGCCGGAGCCCGCCTACCATGGCCTGAAGTTCTACGAGAACTTCGGCGACTTCGCCTTCACCACCAAGGCCCGCGCGGTGGCCCTGCGCGATTACGGCCCGGCGATGGCGCCGATGAACGCCTTCCTGACCATCACCGGCATCGAGACGCTGCACCTGCGGATGCAGCGCCATTGCGCCAATGCGCAAGCCGTCGCCGAATTTCTGGCCGCCGACCCGCGCGTCGCCTGGGTGTCATACGCCGGCCTGGAATCCAGCCCGTACCGCGCCCTGGCGCAGAAATACCTGCCGAACGGGGCAGGGGCGGTGTTCACCTTCGGCGTCAAAGGCGGCTACCAGGCCGGCATCGATCTCGTCAGCAAGCTGCAGTTGTTCTCGCACGTCGCCAATATCGGCGACACCCGTTCGCTGGTGA
>JAVRPG010000295.1:0-3817 GCA_032162325.1 Mycobacterium sp.
CTAGGGTGAGACTCCGAAGCCCGCCACGCCGTCCGGTTCGAGCTCGAGCTCGACGCCGAAACCGGCAGGACCGTCGGCCTCACCCAAGCCGCCCAACCCGGTGGGCAGCGTCGTCGGTGGAGTGACCAACACCGTCGGCGGTGTGACCAGCGGCGTCGGCGGCCTCACGGGCGGCATCACCGGAGGGGTCCGCGGTGTTCTCGGCGGTCTCAGGCAGAAGCCGAAGACCCCGAGCGGCGGCACCAGTGGGGCCGACGCGGCCGCTTGACCCCCGTCATCAACAACCTGAAACCGTGCGCGATTTATTGACGGTTTTTGTGTTACCGGGTCGAGCGGTAATCTCGGAGACGATTGATCCGTGATCGGGGGCAATAAGTGGACCTCGTACTCGGTCTGTCGATGACGTCGGCAGACGTCCGATGGGTACTAGTCGAGGGCACGACCGCTGAGGGCCCAACCATCCGCCGTGACGCGGTCGACTTCGACACGCTTGACGACGTGATCGCCGCTGTCGGGCAAGACCGGCTCCACGCCGTCGGCGTCACCTGGGCAAACGAGGCCGAATCCGCCGCGTCGACCCTCCTGGACGCGCTGGCGGAAAGGGGTCTCGACAACGTCATCACGGTGTCGGAGGAGGAGGCCGCTGACGCGCTGGCGATGGGCATCGCCGAACGCGGCGGTTACAGCGAGGTCGCCGTGTGCATCGTCGGTCCTGACGACGCTCTCGTTGCGTTGGTCGACGCCGACGGGGTGACGACCGAGCGTGTCGGTCCTGACGACACGCTCGCGCTGCTTGATCGCAGCGACGCCCATCCCGAGGCGATCTTCGTCCTCGGTTCGGCCGACGGCATCGATTCGGTCGCGAGCGCCTTCCACGGTGCGGCGGTGCCGGTCATCACGGCGGCCGAGGCCGACCTTGCACTGCCCCGGGGAGCCGCGCTGGCGTCGGCGCAGGCGGTCAACACCCTGGAGACGCAGCCCGCCCGGTGGCGCTTGCCGTCGAGAATCGGCGCCTTGACGTCGGTTCTGGCCGCCGCGGTCGTCGTGTTCGTCGTCTCGATATCCGTCGCGCTTGGCCTGCGTCTGACCCCTGGCACGGATTCGACTGTTGCCCAACGGGATACCGCAGCAACGGCCGAACAGCCGGCCCGCGTTCCCGCCGCCCCATCGGTCCGACGGGCTGTGCCGAAACCGGTTCCGGCTGCGCCGCCGCCGGCGCCGGTAGCACCTCCTCCGGACGCCGCGCCACCAGTTGCGCAGACGATGGTCGAGGCCGCGGCGCCCGCTCCGCAAGCGGCCCCGGAGGTCGAGCCACCCGCGGCGCTACCGCCTGCGGATGTTCCTCCGCCCGCCTATGTGCCGCCCGCGCCCGCACCCAATTACGTTCCGCCTGCCCCGCCGCCGCAACCGCGGCTTCGCGACCGGATCATCGAACGCATCCCGATCCTCAATCGGTTCCACGAGCCCGCCCCGTACGGGTAGCTAGCGCCGCGAGTTGTCGCGCCAGATAAAGCTGTTCACGTACTTGCCCATATCCAACGCCAGTTGCATGTTGACCCCGGACGGGTGGCCACTGCCGAACTCCGGGCTGAATTCGTGGTACGGTCCGATCGCTGCGGCGACCAACGCATAGTTCTTCTTGATTGCGACCATCACCAGCAGCCGCAGCCGCGTGAAGGTGCCCGACGCATCCTGCGGGTACTCGTCTTTGACCACACCGTATCCCGGCTGATAGCCGACCATAGCGTTGGGAATCTCGTAATCCGTTGTGGCGTCCGGGTATTTCTCACCGATCAGGTCCTCGGCGATCTGCTTCGATGTGCGACCCCGCGCCGGCAATCCAAAGAACTGCATCGTGCCGGTGTCGCCGGCAGTGAAGTTCACATCCACACCGTCGGGCTCGAGCCTCACCTCATACGCCGTACCTGCGCGTGGGTACTGGACGGAGAACCTGCCATCGCTGGACATGAACCATGGATTCGTCTCGACAGGCTTGCCGATCGGAGGCTGCCCGCAATCGGGCGGGCACACGTAGCGCGCAGCGCTAGGCGTGGCGAGTACAGACGCTGTCACCGCTGCCGCAACGGCGACTGCCACGCCTGCGCCGACCGTCGTCAGCAATCGGGTATGCGTGGTGGTCCGCACCGGCACTGCCTCATACGGTCCGGCGGGCAGCGCGTATCCCGGCCGGGTAACTCCCATCCCGGCGGGCGAGCGCCGCTTCGTGCGCGATGTCCGCGAAGCAGCCCGGGCGGCGACACCGCAGTTGGGACAGAACGCGGTATCCGGCACGACGTGGTCGCAGTGCGGGCACAAAATCTGCGCATCGGGGTTCATCTCGTCATGCGCTTCGTGCAGTAGCGCCGCCTGCATACCAATCCTCAAGGCCAGCATTGCCAAAACCGCGACGAGCAGGTGCACCCCGAAATGGAGGCCATTTGTGAACGATGCGGCCTCCATCAACCCGAGCGCAACGCAAAGGCCCAGCACCACAAGGAAACTCGAAATAAGCAGCACAACCGCCGGCCGACGGTCCATACTCGCAGGTCGGGTGAACCACAGTGCCACACCAAACAAGCCGCCCGCCGCTGCGGCGGTCAACGGCATTGCCACCCCCTGGATGCCCGCCTCGGCGAGCAGTCCACTGACCGCTCGGTCCTGGGCCGTCGGCCCCGTTGCGAACTGGGGAGCCAATCGGGTCAGCGTTGCCGAGGCGACGAACGCGTTCGCACCCAGTGCGCCGATCACGAACCCATCCAACGACTCTCGGGTCGCGGGTCGCAGCAGCCGCACCACCACTGCGGGCAGGACCATGAGGACCGCAGTACCCGCTGGGATGAGCAACGCCTCGAGTATCGAGTGCCCCTCGGATGTTCCGTCGCTGAGGGCGACATCGTAGGAATCAGCGACCGTTCCGCCGGTCAGCAGTGCCCAGCCGACGCCCAGTCCGACACCCAGCGCCGCGGTCAGCGCAAGGGTGCTGACCGGCAGATCATCATCGACGTCGGACTCGTGCAGATAGAGCAGGAACAGCAGCGGCAACCCAAGCGCGCTGACCGCGATCAACGGCGCCTGCCATCCGAGGAACGCGAAGGCGATCAGCGTCAGGAACAGGACGCCCAACGCGACCCGGAACGGTGCGCGCGAACGGGCAGGCAGGTGCGGAAACAGCGAACTCGCCACGGACAGCCGCAGCACGTGCTCGCCAGGGGCCGCCCCGTATGCGGCCGGTCGTAGCACGCCGCGCCCATTCCCGCGTTGGGGCGACAAGTGCGCGCCGCAGGTTCCGCAGAACGCACCTGCGGGGACGTCCTCGTCGCAGACGGCGCAGTGCATCGTCGGCACCTCGTCGTGCGGCGACGGCGGGCCGGTCATCGGGGAGCAACGCCCTTCTGGATGTCCAAGAGGTCGCGAACCAGGTAGTCGACGTTGGGGGTGCCGAGGCCGGTCACCACGTCGTACCCGGGCTCTGAGCTATCTACGGCGTTCCCGCCAAAGCTGATGTCGCGGAACGCGGGCCGGTTCGCACCCGCCGCAACCCGATACAGCAGCGGGTTGATGTTGCCGAGTGGGCGTCCGCCATGCGCCAGCAGGTACTGATTCATCAGCACCGTGAGTGCGGCCCAGATTGGTGCTGCCTGCGACGTCCCCGCACCGACCGCGTCCTGCTGGCCGAAGACGATCCGGACCCCGGTGAATGGGTCTGCGACGGCGGCGACATCCGGGGCCAGGCGGCGGTGCCTGATGTCGCGCTCCACCGACAACGCGCTCTGCCAGGCGGGGCGGGCAAACAGGGCCGACACTCCCCCACTGGTGC
>JAVRPG010000296.1:0-4746 GCA_032162325.1 Mycobacterium sp.
GGAGGTCGCACGCGCGTACGCCCCTTACGTGATCATCATCGTGGTCTTCGTGATCTGTCAGATCACCGCGGTCAAGAATCTGCTCGACAAGGCGACTCTGACGTTCCATTGGCCGGGGTTGCACGTCGTCACCCCCGAGGGGAAACCCGTCGCTGACCGAATTCACGCGGAACCTGCTCACCACGCCGGGCACCCAGATGCTGGTCGCCGGCGTGGTGACGATGGTCGTGCTCAAGTTGTCGGTGCCGCGCGCGCTCAAGGCGTACGGCGCCACACTGCTCCAGCTGCGGTTCGCGATCGTGACCGTGATGGTGGTGCTGGCGCTGGCGTTCGTGATGAACCTGTCGGGGCAGACCATCACGCTCGGCACGTGGATGGCGGGCGCCGGTGGGGCATTCGCGCTGCTGTCGCCGGTGCTGGGCTGGCTGGGCGTCGCCGTCACAGGTTCCGATACGTCGTCGAACTCGCTGTTCGGCGCGCTTCAGGTGACGGCGGCCAATCAGGCCGGGCTCTCCGATGTGCTGATGGCCGCGTCGAACAGTTCGGGCGGCGTGCTAGGCAAGATGATCTCGCCCCAGAATCTGGCCATCGCCGCGGCCGCGGTCGGCATGAATGGCAAGGAAGGCGACATCTTCCGCCGCGTCGTCGTGTGGAGCCTGGTGTTCCTGGCAATGCTGTGCGTGCTGTCGGCCCTGCAGGCGTCTGTGCTGTCCTGGATGGTGCCCTGACCCGATCTGCGGAACCCGCTGTCGGCCAGGTTATTTCGAGTTGGTCTTGACCGCGGTCAGCGCCTCGTTCAGTGTCGGGTACAGGTCGAAGATCTGGTCGAGGCCGGTCAGCTGAATCGGTCGACTTGTCGAGGCACTGTTCGCGACGACCGCAAAATGCGCGGACGGGCTGACGTTGGTGTGGGTAGCCACCAGCGCCTGGAGGCCCGCCGAGGCAAGGAAGCCGACCTCGGACAGGTCGATCACCAATCCCGTCGGCTTGGGGATCAGCGCTTCATCGATGGCGGCTTCCAGCGCAGGCACCGTGGCCAGGTCGACGTCACCGCCGACCTTGAGCACCGCGATCCCGTCCTGGTAGGCGATCGCGGTGGCGATCGCATCCATTTCTGACAACGGTCGTCCTTCTTCTGGCGCCCGAGGGGGCGTGCACCGAGCCTAGCCTTCAATAGCGGTTTGAGATTGGTTACTTCGACGCTTCCGCGTGCGACGCTGGCGCTAGTGTCGGCACAGGACTCGTGCCATCTCACGGAGCGCGAGTGGAGTTGGGAGGCCGGATGTCTGAATCGTCGACGGATTTCGCCAGCACCGAGACTTCGGGCGAAGGTCTACTGCCCCAACTCGTCAAGCACCTGCGACAGAATCGAACCGCTCTGCGGGAGGAGTGGGCCCGCCGGATCACCGAGGCGAAACTGCTGACGGCGATGACCCCGGAGGAGTTGTTCTCCGAGGCGACCGCGGTGTACGACAACTACGTCGAGGTGCTCGAGACCGGCAGCGTCGAGGCGCTGCAGGCCTACGCGCGTGACCTGTCGGAACGCATCATCCCCCGGGGCGTGGAGACCGACGAGGTCCTCGGCATCGTGCTGCTGCTGCGCGACGTGCTCGCGCGGTCGCTGTTCGAGAAGTATCAGACCGACTTCGACCTGCTGAACCGGGTGCTCGACGCCTACGAGCCTGCCGCCAACCGCATCGCCAACACCGTGGGCGTCAGCTTCGTGCAGGAACGTGAGCGCATCATCCGGCAGCAGCAGGAGGCGATCCGAGAGCTGTCCACGCCGGTGCTGCAGGTGCGCGAGCAGCTGCTGATCCTGCCGATCATCGGCGTGCTGGACAGCCAGCGTGCCCGCCAGGTCACCGAGCAGCTGCTGCGCGCGATCCGCGCCAACCGCGCCAAGGTCGTCGTCATCGACATCACCGGTGTGCCGACCATCGACTCCACGGTGGCCAACCACCTGGTGCAGACCGTCGACGCCTCGGGCCTGATGGGTGCGAGCGTGATCATCACCGGCTTGTCGTCGGACATCGCGCTGACCCTGGTGACGATCGGCCTTGACCTGTCCAAGATGAATGCGGTCGGCGACCTCCAGGGCGGCATCGAAGAGGCCGAACGGCTCCTCGGCTACGAAGTGTCCCGCACCGGCGAACCGAATGGATGACCAGCGCTAGCGCGACCGTCTCATGCCAGTACCCATCCTGAAACAAGGCGCGATCCTCATCGCCTCGGTGCAGGCCGCGCTCACCGACTCCGACGCCGAGCGGCTGCGCCTCGATCTGATGGAGCGGGTGAGCCGCTACCGGGCCCACGGCATCATCGTCGACGTCACCGCGATCGATGTGATGGATTCGTTCGCCGCCCGGTCGCTGCGGACGATCGCTCACATGACGCGGCTGCGCGGCGCGGACACCGTGATCGTGGGCCTGCAGCCCGAGGTGGCCTTCGCGATGGTCCAGCTGGGCCTGGTGTTCGACGACATGTACACGGCGCTGGACTTGGAAGAAGGCTTGGCGCTGCTGAATCGGCGACTGGAATCGCGTAGGCCGACGATCGGGCGCGACGGTGCCGACTGACTTCGTGGTCGACGTCAACAACTCCGACGACATCGTCATCGCCCGCCAGGCCGGGCACGAACTGGCCCGCCAGCTCGGCTTCTCGTTGACCGATGTCACGATGATCGCAACCGCAATCTCCGAAATCGCCCGCAACATCACCAGTTACGCCGGGCGGGGCGAGGTCCGGGTGGGCGTGCAGTACCGGGATGGCCGCAAGGCGTTGGTGGTGCGCGCCGAGGACGACGGCCCCGGCATAACCGACGTAGAGCGCGCGCTCGAAGACGGCTATTCCACCGGCCGCGGACTGGGCCTCGGGCTCCCCGGTGCTCGGCGGCTGATGGATCGGTTGATCGTAGACTCGGCGCCCGGTAAGGGCACGGTCGTCGAGATGTGGAAATGGATTCCGCCCGATGGATGAGCACGGTTGGCTCGGCCCGATCGAGTGGGCGGCGGTCGGGCGCCCACGACCGGGCGAGGTGGTGTCCGGTGACCGTTCGATCGCAATCAGCGCCGGGACGAATGGCGCGTTGTTCGGAGTGGTGGACGGGCTGGGCCACGGTTCGCATGCGGCCACCGCGGCGACATGTGCGGTGGAGGTGGTCGACGGCGCACCTACTGAACCACTCGCCGACCTGATGCAGCTGTGTCATCGGGCGCTCACCGAGACCAGGGGCGCCGCAATCACCCTGGCCCGCATCAACTTCGATACGGACATGCTCAGTTGGATCGGCGTTGGCAACGTCACGGCCAACCTGATCGCCAAACGACCCGGCGGCGCCGAGGTCCGATCTTCGGTGCGGCTGGCCGGCGGTATCATCGGTTTCCGGATACCGGACGGCACTGCACCCCAAGAGGTTTCGATTAGCCACGGTGACCTGGTCGTGATCACCAGCGACGGCATCTCCGACGGCTACCTGGGTACGCTGGATTTCGCGGCATCGGCCACCGTGATCGCCGAGCACATTGTGGCCGCCCACAGCAAGGAATCCGATGACGCACTGGTGCTCGCTGCGCGTCATCGGGGCGTCTCGTCATGACCGGTGCCGCGGATTTCCACGCCAAGTACGCTGCCTCGCTGCGCGCCTACCTGGCGGCCAAGGGCGAGGACACCCTGGCCGTCGGTCATGAGCTCGGACGCCGGGCCCTGCAGGAACAGATCAGCATATTGGAGATCGTCGAGAACCACTCCCGGCTGGTCGACGGGCCGGACTCCGGCATCGATACCGCGGCCGCGCTGCAGTTTCTGCTGCAGACGCTGGCGGCCCTTGACGTGGTGACGCGCGGATTCCTCGACGGCACAAAGCGATACGAACAACAGCGGGCCCGCGCCGACGATCTCGCCCACCGGGACGAGTTCCGCACCGCGCTGGTGAATTCGCTGCAGGAGGGCTTCTTCGTCGCGGACCGCAGCGGGGCGGTCATCGAGATCAACGACGCGTTCGCCGACATCACCGGCTACGGCGCCGACGGTGTGCCCTATGCGTGGCCGCACCCGTGGATGGCAGGCGACACTGCGTCGAATGAACGGTTTGCCCGGCTGCTCGCACAGGGCACGCTGGAGGCCGAGGCGCCGATCCGGCACCGCGACGGCCACCTTGTCTGGGTGGCGATGAGCGTCAACGCCGTCACGTCGCCTGGCCCTGACGGGGGCGTAGGGGACGCTGGAGGCACTTACGTCGGAACCATCCGCGATGTCACCGCCGCACGGGCCGCGGCAGAACGGGAGAGGGCAGTCGCCCACCTCGCTACCGCGGTCACCGTGGCCAGGGACGTCGGCGACGTACTGGCAACCATGCTCGACGAGTGTCGCGCCACGCTTGGCGTGCGGCACGTTGCGGCAATCATGTTGCCGACGGGCGAGCACGAACCGACGGTCCACCTCGCGGGGACATCTCGGGCGCCGCAATGGCGTGACCTCGACCCGCCCCTGCGCCGGTCGCTCGAGGACGCCCGCACGTGGCTGCCGCTGACCGTCGAACCCGTCGGATGGGGGACCGGATCGGACAGTGCACACGGCATTGTCGCCACGCTGTCGCGGGACACCATCCTGTGGCTCGAGTTCGGTGAGGCCCGCAGGGTCAGCGCGGAGGACAGGCAGCTCGTCACCGCGCTTGTCGGACACCTCAGCCTCGCGATGCAGCACGTCCGCCAGTTCGAGCTCGCCCGTGACACGTCGTTGACGCTGCAA
>JAVRPG010000297.1:0-6426 GCA_032162325.1 Mycobacterium sp.
AACCGGCGCGGCAGGGCAAGGCCGTGGTCGGCCTTCATGATGTAGGCCACGCCGCCCTTGCCGGATTGCGAGTTGACCCGGATAACGGCCTCGTACGTGCGGCCGACGTCCTTGGGGTCGATCTGCAGATACGGCACCTGCCACAGGAGGTCATCAACATCGGCGTCCTGCTCGTCGGCCGACACCTTCATCGCGTCAAGGCCCTTATTGATGGCGTCCTGATGGCTGCCGGAGAACGCGGTGTACACCAGATCACCGCCGTACGGATGGCGTTCGGGCACCGGCAGCTGGTTGCAGTACTCGACGGTGCGCCGGATCTCGTCGATGTTGGAGAAGTCGATCTGCGGGTCGACGCCGCGGGAGAACAGGTTCAGCCCCAGCGTCACGATGCACACGTTGCCGGTGCGCTCGCCATTGCCGAACAGGCAGCCCTCGATCCGGTCTGCACCGGCCTGATAGCCCAATTCCGCTGCGGCAACGGCGGTTCCGCGGTCGTTGTGCGGGTGCAGGCTCAGGATGATGGAATCCCGACGCACCAGGTTGCGGCTCATCCACTCGATCGAGTCGGCGTAGACGTTGGGCGTGGCCATCTCGACGGTCGCGGGCAGGTTGACGATCAGCGGCCACTCCGGCGTGGGCTGGATGACATCGGCGACGGCGTCGCACACGTCCTTGGCGTACTCCAGCTCCGTGCCGGTGTAGGACTCCGGCGAGTACTCGAACCGCCAGAGCGTGCCCGGATACTTCGCGGCTTCCTCGACGCACTTGCGGGCGCCCTCGGTGGCGATCGCCTTCACGGCCTCGCGGTCGGCGCGGAACACCACCCGCCGCTGCAGGATCGACGTCGAGTTGTAGAAGTGCACGATCGCCCGTGGCGCGCCCTCGCTCGCCTCGAACGTCCGCTCGATCAGCTCCGGCCTGCACTGCGTCAGCACCTGGATGGTGACGTCGTCGGGAACCGCGCCTTGTTGGATGATTTCGCGGACGAAGTCGAAGTCCGTCTGGCTGGCCGACGGAAAGCCGACCTCGATCTCCTTGTAGCCCATCCGGACCAGCAGGTCGAACATGCGCCGCTTACGGGCCGGACTCATCGGGTCGATCAGCGCCTGGTTGCCGTCGCGCAGGTCCACCGCACACCACATGGGTGCCCGGTCGACGACGCGGTCGGGCCAGGTGCGGTCTCCTACCGCGACGGGCTCGACTTCCTCGGCGAAGGTGCGATAGCGGCTGACCGGCATCGACGACCTCCGCTGGGTGTTCCAGGCGGGTTGGCCGCGGTTGGGTGCGCCGGACGGCTTGTTGATGCTGCTTGCCGCGGGAGTCCAAGCGAAGGCGTCAGGTGAATCTGGTGCGGATTTCGAAAAGGTGGTCACGATATTGCTCCGGGAGTTTGGGTGGGACCCTTAAAAAGGTCGAGACCGGCGCATCGCGACTACCCGCGACGGGAAGCCGGTCTGGATCAGACCCCGTCGCGGCTGCCGAGAAGGAGCACCCGCTGCACGTCAACCACTGTAGCAAGCCCGCCTGTAAGGCCAAAACCCCAGGTCTGATGGCCCGCACCGCAGAGTCGATGGACAATGTTGCGGTGAGGCTGCTGACCGGCATGGTCACGGCGCTGCTGGCCGGCGCGCTGATGCTCACCGGCTGCAGCCGCTCCCTCGAGGGCATCGCCGCAATGGGCCCGCGCGGGGTCGATCCCGCGTACTTCTTCGCCGGCGATGTCCCGACCTACGGGCAACACCTCAATCCCGATGAGGTCACCACTCTGGCTTATCTGCGCGCGATGCGCCGGATCGACCCGTGTGGCCTGCTCACCCGCGACGCTTTGGCCAAGATCGGCGAAATCGGCTCGGTGGGAACGCTTTTCGCGCTCGACGAATGTGACGTCGACATCAAGGTGCCCGGCGAGGCCAACCGCCGCTACGCCAGCATCGAGGTGATTCTCAACCGCATGGCCGGCCAGCCCGTGGCGTTCTTGGCTGGCGGGCTGCCGGTGTACGAGTCGTATCCCGGATCGTGTGACTACCTGCTGCCGCTCAATCTCTCGCTGCTGCCGGGCGCCCAGCCGCTACGCCAACCCGATCAGCCGTTCGTGCGCGTCGGACTTATCGCCGAGGAGAACTGCGAATTCGCGCAGCGTCTGGCACGCGCCATCGCCCCGGCGGTGGAATCGTCGCGGCTGCCGGTGCGTGACGCGGTCGCCGTCTATCCGAGCGCGCTGGCCGAGCGGGATCCGTGCCAGGTGCTGTCGGTGGTCGCTGGCGAGGTCGAGCGGTGGGACGTCACCCGCTCCCGTCCATACGAATGCAACTTCGGGATCTCCCGTGGCAACGACGTCGTGCCGATACAGGTGTCGCTGGAGCCGAAAATGTATGACATGGCCACCGAGACCCGGCAGCACCGCGAACGCGACGGTGTCGAGCTGCTCGTCGACCCGACCTACTGCTCGGCAGTGGCGTTCGTCGGCACCCCGATGCAGCGCAAGCTGCTGGGCGGCGATTTCGTCGGTACCGGCGAGGTGGTCATCCGGCCCGCGGTCGTGGTGGACAGCGGCGGCGAGCGCTGCGACGTCGTGACCGACGTGGCGACGGCGGCGGCCAAGCTTTACACCTGACTCGTCGCCGAGCGTGTATGTACTGCTAAAAATCGCGGAGAAATTCGCAATGGTTTCACGCTCGATGAAGACCGCCGCATTCAAACTATGCTGCAGACGAGCTATAGCCCATTTCGACACCACGGTCGTTGGTGGGCAGTTCTGGGATCAATTCACGGCCCTCATGTCGGTCTCGGCGATAGCACTAGCCAAGCTCTACACCTGAGAATCCGGGAACGCGATCACCGACAGGAAGCGGATCGGCAGCTCGACCAGATCGACGGGTCCATGTGCGCCTTCGCCGTCGATCTGCAGCGAGTCACCCGGATGCAGTCGATACACCGAGCGGCTGTGGCTGTAATCCATGACGCCTTCGAGCACGTAGATGAACTCGGTGCCCGGATGCTGGAACAACGGATAGGTCTGGCTCTTCTCCGACAGCGTGACGTGCAGGCATTCGAGCCGCTTGTGCTCGCCCCGCAACGACCCGAGCAGCTGATACTCGTGGCCTTCCTTGCTGCCGTTGCGCACGATTCGCGCGCCGGTGCCCGCCTTGACGAACGCCGCGGGGCGCTCAACGTCGGCGCCGCGGAACAGGCTGGTGACCGGCACGTCGAATCCCTTGGCCAGCAATGCAAGCGTGCTCAGGCTGCACGATGTCTGCGCATTTTCGATCTTGGACATCATCGCCTTGGAAATGCCAACGCGGGCAGCCATTTCGGCGACGGTGAGCGCTTGCTGTTGCCGCAACTGCCGCACGTTACGACCGATCGCGGCCTCGAACTCGAGCTCCTCGACGGGCTCGTGGGGATCACGGTCTCGCGCCGTGCCCGACTTGTTGCGAAGAAGTGGGACGTCGGTCACTGGGTCACCATCATCGCATTTGACCGGCACCGACATACGGATACGGGCTCTTCAGCAGGTTGCCCTCGTCGAACCGTGACAGTCGGAAGTCGGAGTGCGGGATCCGCGGGTCGTTGCTGTGTCCGTCGACGACGAGGTCGGCGATCAACCGTCCCACCGCAGGCGCGATCT
Source organism: Mycobacterium sp. (assembly GCA_032162325.1). GTDB lineage: Bacteria > Actinomycetota > Actinomycetes > Mycobacteriales > Mycobacteriaceae > Mycobacterium. Next base: position 3,629 of record JAVRPG010000297.1, read on the forward strand.
TGAACCCGTGCCCGCTGAAACCGGCCGCGACGACGAGACCGTCGAGCCCCGTTGTGGAGATCACCGGGTTCCAGTCCGGCGTGACGTCGTAGCAGCCCGCGTAGCTGCTGCTGACCGCTGCGTCTGCGAACCCGGGGAAGCGGGTGCCGACCTTGTCAACGGTGAGGTCGACGAACGTGTCAGTCGCGCGATTGAGGTAGTTGTCGGGATCCGCCTCTTCGACGTCGGACAGATCGCTGTTGCCGAAAAGGATGTCGCCGCCCACCTCCGGCCTGACGTACTGCAGCGACACCAGGTCGGAGAAGACGGGTAAGGACGCCGTTGCCGTGCTGTCTACGCCTGGCGCGATCGTGACGATCTGCTCGCGCACCACCCGGATCGGCACGTCGACGCCATACGGTGTGAGGAACGGCTTCGTCCACACGCCGGTCGCGACGACGACGGTGCCCGCAGAGATCTCGCTGCCGTCGGCGAGCCGGACGCCGGTGACCCGATCACCGGACACCGACAGTTCGGTGACCGTGGTCCCCTGGCGGATTCGGACGCCTGCGGCGCGTGCAGACGCCGCGAACGCCTGCGCCGTCATGTACGCGTCGCCGTAGCCGCCGCGCGCCTCCCACCCGAAGGCCGCGAACGGCGCCAGATCCGCGAACGGCCACAAGCGCGCCACCTCGGACCGGCCGATCTCCTCCGTCTGCACGCCGACGGCCCGCTGGGCGGCCAGGCTCTTGCGGAGGTTCTCGACGTTGGGTTCTCCGACGCCGACGACGTATCCGGTCTGCCGGAAGCCGATGTCGGTGCCGAAGATTTCCTCGGCCTTCTCGAACACCTCCAGGCCGACGGCGGCCATCGCGGCCAGCGAGGTGACCCCGTAGTGGCAGCGGACGATGCCGCTGGACTTGCCGGTCATCCCCGATGCGACGGTACTGCGTTCGGCCACAACGACATCCGTGACGCCGCGCTGGGACAGCGCCCACGCGGCGGCCGCGCCCTCGATGCCGCCGCCGACAATGACGACGTCCGCGGAGCTCATCGGTGCACTCGGCTCTTCGCGCAAGCGCTCATCGGTGCACTCGGCTCTTCGCGCAAGCGCTCATCGGTGCACTCGGCTCTTCGCGCAAGCGCTCATCGGCCCGGAATCCAGTCCGTCCCCGCCAGTGGTACCCGGGCCATCGCCGCCGCCTCGATGGTCACGGCGACCAGGTCCTCGGGTTCGAGGTGCAGCACGTGCGCTTTGCCGCAGGCGCGGGCGATGGTCTGGGCTTCCATGGTGAGCACCCGCAGGTAGTTGGCCAGTCGCCGGCCGCCCTCGACCGGATCGAACCGCGCCGAGAGCTCGGGATCCTGCGTGCTGATCCCCGCCGGATCGGTGCCGTCCTGAAAGTCGTCGAAGAAGCCCGCGGCGCTGCCGAGCTTCTCGTACTCGGCGGCATAGCGAGGATGGTTGTCGCCCAACGCGATCAATGCCGCCGTGCCGATGGCGACCGCGTCGGCGCCGAGCGCCAGCGCCTTGGCCACGTCGGCGCCGGTGCGGATGCCACCGGAGACGATCAGCTGCACGCCCTTTTGTCCCGTCGCTCCGCTCGCCCTGGGCTGATGCACGCCGAGTTCCGCCAGCGCCTGTACCGCCTGCGGGACCGCGGCCAGGGTCGGGATGCCGACATGCTCGATGAACACCTCCTGCGTGGCGGCAGTGCCGCCCTGCATGCCGTCGACGACCACGACATCGGCGCCGGCGTGCACGGCCAGCTTCACGTCGTAGTAGGTGCGGGTGGCGCCGACCTTCACATAGATCGGCTTCTCCCAGTCGGTGATCTCACGCAATTCGTTGATCTTGATGGTCAGGTCGTCGGGGCCGGTCCAGTCCGGGTGCCTGCAGGCCGAGCGCTGGTCGATGCCCTCGGGCAGGGTGCGCATTCCTGCCACGCGTTCGGATATCTTCTGGCCCAGCAGCATTCCGCCACCGCCGGGCTTTGCACCCTGGCCGAGCACCACTTCGATAGCGTCCGCCTTGCGCAGGTCGTCTGGGTTCATCCCGTACCGCGATGGGAGATATTGGTAGACGAGATATTTGCTCTGTCCGCGTTCCTCGGGTGTCATGCCGCCGTCACCGGTGGTGGTCGACGTGCCCACCTCGCTGGCGCCGCGGCCCAACGCCTCCTTGGCGGGCGCGGACAACGCTCCGAACGACATCCCGGCGATCGTGACCGGAATATCGAGGTGCAGTGGGTGTTTGGCGAAGCGGTCGCCGAGAACCACGTCGGTGCCGCACCTCTCGCGGTAGCCCTCCAGCGGGTAGCGGGACATCGACGCGCCAAGGAACAGCAGGTCGTCGAAATGCGGTAGCGACCGCTTGGCGCCCCACCCGCGGATGTCGTAGATGCCGGTCTCGGCGGCCCGCTGGATGGCCGCGATCGTCGGCCGATCAAAGGTGGCGGACTCGCGCAGGCCGAGGCGCGCCCGCTCGTCGGTGGTGTATGTCATCAGTAACTCGAAGCGTTGTCGACGTGGAAGTGGTAGAGGTTGCGCGACGACCCGTAGCGGGTGTAGGCAGCCGTGTCGTCGCCCTCGAAACCCGCAGCCTTGAGCAGGTATTCGAGCTCCTTGTGGTGCTCGGACCGCATCTCCTTGGCGACGCAGTCGGCGCCCAGCGAGGCGACGTCGCCGCGGACGTAGATGTGGGCTTCGTAGATCGAGTCGCCGAGAGCCTCGCCTGCATTGCCGCGGATCACCAGCCGTCCGGCCTGCGCCATGAACGCGCTCATGTGGCCGACATCGCCGCCCACCACGATGTCGAC
>JAVRPG010000298.1:0-2648 GCA_032162325.1 Mycobacterium sp.
CGGTGCCTGGGGATTCTGGTTCCTGGGCCTCTGGATCCCGCTGTGATCTGAGCGGGTGAACGTTCGCGCGTCCGTGCTAACGCCGCGCTAGCGATAGGTGGGGCCGGTGGCGATATGCCGCTGGCCCCACTGTCGCGTCGGCGCAAGGTTAACCTTTTGACTGTGTTGGGCGGCTCGTGCCGACCACGGACGGAAAGTGGATCACCAGACCACATTCTCGATGCCCGAACAGACACACAGCCTCGGCCGGAATCAAGTCCTCGTTGGCCACGTCGCCTGCCTCGGACACGGCGGCGGGCACACCATTTGGACATGCCGCACATGTGATCAGCGGTGTGCGGGCCGCCGCTCAACACCCATTGCACGACGCTGGAAGGGCCTGCGGCCGTGCGCATCTCCACCCACCCAGCTGAGGGTGGCGACCTAGACCCGTTTTCCGCACCGATCGAGCGTAGGGCCTGATCATTGGGCGCCCGATCGGCGCATGGGTGGCTGTGGTAATGCATTGTGAGAGTGAGCGATTCGACTGTGGTAGGTGTTGTTGCTGCCGCCGACGAATCGGCGCGCTCTGCCGTCTGGTGTAGGGCCAAATTGTACCGCCATGCTGGTGCGGAAAACACGTCGAATTACATGCTTGTAATGCGGTGACGGTCGCGATAACGTAGGGCCAATCCATGGATCGGGGACGGGGCTGGCATGTACGTCAAGCGGCACGCGGTGGTCAGGGACGGCAAGCGCTACGTGTACTTGCGGCTGGTCGAGGCGTACCGAGACGAGTCCGGCCGGGTGCGACACCGGGTGTTGCGCACGCTGGGCCGCGAGGACGAGCTGAAGGCGTCGGGCCAACTGGAGCAGTTGGCGGCCTCGTTCGCCCGGCTCGACCCGCCGCCAGCCGGCACCCGCCGCCACGTCGGGCCGTTGCTGCTGGTGCGCCACTACGCGAAGCGGCTGGGTCTGGTGGGACTGGTCGACGGCGCGGTCCCGATGCGCGGGCGGGCGATGCTGACCCACGGGGAGGTGATCGCCGCGCTGGTGGCCAACCGGCTGTGCGGGCCGGCGCCGCTCTACGACGTCACCGGGTGGGCGTCCTCGGCGGCGATGGCCGAGTTGTTCGGCGTCCCAGCGGGTCTGCTCAACGACGACCGGCTCGGTCGGGCGCTGGAGGCGCTGGCGCCGGTGGCCGAGCGGGTGCGCGGCGAGCTCGCGTTGGCCGCCGCGTCAGGCTGCGGGGCCGACCTGTCGCGGCTGCACCTGGACATGACCGCGGTCCGGTTCACCGGCGGCTACCAGGGCTCGGCGCTGGTCGCCAAGGGGTGGGCCGCCGACCGCACCATCGCCCGGCAGGTCAAGACCCTGCAGGCATCCACCCGCACCGGGGTCGCGGTCTACTACCGCGGCCACCCGGGCGCGTCCAACGAGGCGCCCTGCGTCGCCGCGGCGCTGGACCACATCCGCGAGCTGGCCCCGCCCGGGGTCATCTGTGTCGCCGACTCCGGGTTCGGCTACCTGGGCCGGCTGTGCGCCGCCGACGCCGCCGGGCTGCGATTCGTGGTGCCACTGCGCGCCGACACCGGCTGGACCAACTGGTTCGCCGCCGACATCGACGGCGGCATCGACGCGCTGGCCACACTCGACTACTGCCCCAAACGCGAACGACGACTGCCCGCCGAGCAGCGCACCATGTGGAAGGGCGTGCTGCGCGACCGAGAGGTCGCTGACGACGACACCGGCCGCACCCACCGGCTGCGCATCGCCTACATCTGGTCCTCCGAAGAAGCCACCTCCGTCGCCGACGCCCGCGAACGCGCCCTGACCAAGGCCGAGGAAGCGCTCACCAGAATCCGCAACGGCCTCGGCGGGCGCTCCTACAAGACCCGCAAGCAGGTCGACGACCGGGTCGCCACGATCGTCGGCGCCCGCATCGCCGACCTGATCACCGTCACCACCGGCGCCCCCGCCGACGGCACACCCACCATCAACTGGCACCGCAACCGGCGCGCCATCACCACCACGGCCCGGCTCGACGGGCTCTACGCCATCGCCACCAACCTGCCCGACCCGCCCGAGGGGGAACTGACCGCGCTCGACGTGCTCGACATCTACAAAGACCAGTGGATCGTCGAACAACGCCACCGCGACCTCAAACAAACCCTGCACGTGCGGCCGGTCTTTCTGCACAACGATGACCGCATCCACGCGCTCATCGCCGTCGTCGGCATCGCCCTGCTCATCTACGGCCTCATCGAAGCCGACCTGCGCGCCTCCCTCGGCCCCGACACCCCACTACCCGGCCTGCTGCCCGAACACCGCGACGCGGTCCCCACCGCCCGCGCCGTGCTGGCCGCCTTCACTGACCTGCACGCCACCTACACCAGCGGCGGCCTCGTCCTCGACCGGCTCACCGGCGTCCAACGCCTCATCCTCGCCCACCTCGACATCCCCCTACCATGGCCCGAAACACACAGCACCACAACAACATTCAAGAGTCCAGACCATGACCCCCAACTATGCGGAAAACGGGCCTAGATACCTAAGTAGCGGGCCGATCCTTTGCGAACAAATTTGAGTACCGCACTACTTGCGACATTCAGTCACGCCCGCGTGATAGTTATCGGTATGCGAAACGTCCGTATGCGCCTGTGCCAAAG
>JAVRPG010000299.1:0-2966 GCA_032162325.1 Mycobacterium sp.
CGCACTGTCCTGTTCCGCATTCAGCACGATATTGACGCCGCCCTGCCGGTACAGATCCACCGATTTCGACCGGTGCCGACCCGCGTGCCGGAAACCAAGCGTCCGCAATACGCCGGCAAGCTCCCGCCCCGCCGCCTCGTCGACGGCAAACTCCAGGAACTCGATGCCATCCAGTACAGGGGCAGCGGGCAAACCGGGGTCACCGGCCGCCGCGGCCTCGGTCAGGATCAGGGAGCGCAACCCGTCGCGCGCGACCAGCCGTGCCGGGGCAGAGCGAAACTCGTCGTTGAACACCTCCAGCGAAAGCGGCCCGCTATAGCTGGATGCCAGCACCGCACGCATGAACCCGGTCACGTCGAGATCGCCCTGACCGGGAAAATTGCGGAAATGCCGGCTCCAACTCAGCACATCCATCGACAGCTTGGGTGCATCCGCCATCTGCACGAAGAACAGCTTCTCGGCCGGGACCCGGGCGATGCCGGACGGATCGTCACCCAGGCTCAAGGTGTGGAACGAGTCGACAATCAACCCAAGTGCCGGGTGAGCGGCGCGCTGCACGATGCGCCATGCATGACCCCACAGGCTGACGTGACGGCCCCAGGACAACGCCTCGTAGCCGACGCGCAGGCCGCGGCGGGCGGCGCGGTTGGCCATCTCGGCCAGGTCGGCCGCGGCACGCGCATCATCGCCGATCGCGACGGGCTGCGTATTGCTGCAGACCAGCACGAGGTCGGTGCCCAGCGCCTGCATGACGTCGAACTTGCGTTCGGCACGGTCCATGTTGCGGGTGCGCTGTGGCTCGGGCATCGCCTCGAAGTCGCGGAACGGCTGATACAGGTCGATGGCGAGACCGAGTCCTTGGCAGATCAGACGCACCTCGTCGGGCGAACCGTCAAACGAGAGCAGATCCGACTCCATGATCTCAACGCCATCGAACCCGACCGCGGCGGCGGCTTCGAGCTTGTCGGGCAAGCTGCCGCTGAGCGCCACCGTGGCAATGCATTTCCGCAGCCTGGTGGCGGACCGAACTCCCGTGTGCTGTGTGCCCGTGTGCTGTGTGTCAGACGACATCGAACGTCCTCCCCGTCGCCGCTGCCTGCCTTGGTGTTGCCCGCCCGTAGCGTCCGGATCGCTGGTCCGGCACGTTATGTTGCCTTTTCGTCGATCAGTCGGGCGACTCGGCGCAACGCCAGCAAGTAGCCCTGCGTGCCGAAACCCGCGATGACGCCGTCTGCGCGACTTGAGACGAAGGAGTGATGGCGGAATTCCTCCCGCTTATGAACGTTGGAGATGTGGATCTCGATCACCGGCGCGTCGAAGGTGTTCAGGGCATCGAGGATCGCAACCGAGGTGTGGGTGAATGCCGCCGGATTGATCACGATCCCACCAGCGGTTTCCCGAGCCTGGTGGATCCAGTCGATGATTTCGTACTCCCGGTTGCTCTGGAAGAAGCGCAGCTCCAGATTCAGTTCCTTGGCCTGCACGCGGCAATCGCGCTCGATATCGGCCAGCGTCTCATGGCCGTAGATGTGCGGCTGTCGCTTGCCCAGCAAATTGAGGTTGGGACCGTTCAACACGTATACGATGCGGCTCATCGCGGACTCCTGTTCGATGCGGAATGCGGTTCGCAGCGCGGCCCATGGTGTGGCTCCAATCGCTTACTGGGGCGAATCCACTATTGGGGCGGACCAAAACCGCCGTGGCGGGCTGTATTGCTCATGCAGATATTCCCGCCACGTCCGGACTGGAGGCGGCCTGCGTCCGCATCCGGTCGTAGACCGCCTTGTCGACCGGGACGGCGTTGGGTTCGCCGAGGTCGCTCAGGTGGATCCGGTAGGTCTCCCTGGCGCTCCAGGCCGCGGCTGCCGCGACGAGGGTTACCGCGAAGGTGATCGCGCCAATGGTCAGCGGAACGTTGGTCGAGCCGGGGGGTGCCACGGATGCGAACAGTGCGGGAAGGAGGGCGGTGATGGTCGTCCCGACGTTCTGGGCGATCGCCATCGACGTAACCCGCGTGCGCGTCGGGAACAGCTCCGGGAAAAAACTTGGGAAAACAGCGTTGTAGCCCTGATAAACAACCCCCCACATAAGCAGCGACATGGTGATCGCCAGCGGCACGTTGGCGATGCTGATGGAATAGAGATAGCCGAACGAGAGCAGTCCCGAGGCAATCGCCCCGACGATGATGGGCGGCCGGCGGCCGATCATGTCCGTCAGGTTGCCGACAACCGGGATGACGACCACCGCCAGGATGTTCCCCAGCACCGGGATCCACAGAAAGATGTCCTTGTGAAAGCCGATCCCATACCCCGGCTGAACCGCGTAGGCGGCACCGAATATCGCGGTGACCACCGGAATGACATTCATCAGCGCCATGCCGACGACCCGAAGCATGTCCCGCCAGCTCTGCGCGAACGCTTGGACGATCGGCGCCCGAGGAACCGCCCCGTGCGCGCCCTCTTCGGCGAACGCGGGAGTCTCCTGCACTTCGCGGCGAATGATGTAGCCGGCGATGATGACGACCACGCTGAGCAGGAAGGGGATCCGCCAGCCCCAACTGTTGAACGCCTCGGTCGGCAGGTAGTGCGCGAGCGGCAGGAAGACCGCCGCGGCGAAAATCTGCCCCGCTTGCACCCCCTGAAGGGAAAAGCTCGCGAAGAAACCGCGCCGGCCGAACGGCGCATGTTCGAGAATCATCGAGCTGGCGCCGGAGATTTCGCCGGCAACCGCGAAGCCCTGTATTAGGCGCAGAAGGACGAGAAGCGCCGGGGCCAGCATGCCGACCTGCTGGTACGTCGGCAACAGCCCGACCGCCATCGTCGAGAAGCCCATGAGGAACATGCACACCAGCAGCACCGTCTTGCGGCCGTGGGTGTCGCCCCAGTGCCCAAGGAAGAACGCGCCGATGGGGCGGGCGACGTAGCCTACACCGTAGGTCGCCAACGACGCGACAATGGCAACGGTCG
>JAVRPG010000300.1:0-2582 GCA_032162325.1 Mycobacterium sp.
GCCAGCGGCGGGCGGCTGATCGGCAAGGACGGCTCGCCGCTCGATCTCGACGGCTTCAAGAAGACGATCGAGTTCTACCTGACCGCGGTCTTCAACGTGATGCGGCTGTCCGCGGCGGAGATCGCAAAATCGGAGCCGCTGGAAGAGGGTGGCCGCGGGGTCATCGTCAACACCGCGTCGATCGCCGGCTATGAGGGACAGATCGGTCAGCTCCCCTACTCCGCCGCGAAGGGCGGCGTGCTGGGCATGACGCTCGTCGCAGCCCGTGACCTCTCGCCGCTCGGCATCCGCGTCGTCACCATCGCGCCCGGCACCATCAACACGCCGGCGTACGGCAAGGCGGTCGACCAGCTTGAGCAGTACTGGGGTCCGCAGGTGCCGTTCCCCAAGCGCGTGGGCCGATCGACTGAGTACGCACAACTGGCACAGAGCATCATCGAAACCGACTATCTGAACGGAGAAATCATCCGCCTCGACGGCGCGCTGCGGTTCCCGCCGAAATGATCCTCGAAGGCAAGGTCGCCTTTGTCGCAGGCGCAAGCCGCGGCATCGGGGCGACGGTCGCCGAGGCGCTGGCGCGCGAAGGTGCGGCGGTCGCGGTCGCCGCGCGCTCCCAGCAAGAGGGCAAGGTGCCCGGCACGATCCATGCTGTCGCCGACCGCGTCACGTCAGCGGGGGGCCGGGCCCTCGCAGTGTCGTGCGACGTCACGAGTGAGGAGTCGGTGGAAGCCGCTGTCGCCGAGACGGTTTCGGAGTTCGGCGGGATCGACATTCTCATCGCGAATGCAGGCGTGCTGTGGCTCGGTCCGATCGAGTCCACGCCGCTGAAGCGCTGGCAACTGTGCCTGAACGTCAACCTGACCGGTGTCTTCCTGGTGACCAAGGCCGTCATTCCGCACGTGAAGGCGGGCGGCGGTGGGTCGCTGATCGCGATCACCACCACCGGCGTCGGCATGATCGAGCACGGTTCCAACGCCTATTGGGTATCCAAGGCCGGTGCCGAGCGGTTGTATTTGGGCCTGGCGGCGGATTTGCAGCCCGACAACATAGCGGTGAATTGCCTGAGCCCGTCGCGGATCGTGCTCACCGAAGGGTGGCAGGCCGGTGGTGGCGGCATGGAGATTCCGCCGGAGATGGTCGAGCCGCCCGAGGCCATGGCTGACGCCGCGGTGCTGCTCGCACAACAGGACGCCAGCGGCATCACAGGCACGATCCAGCGCTCGGAAGGGCTCGTCGCCTAGCGCGAGCGTGCGCAAAATGCTGCTCTGCAGTGGCGTGTCGGGGAGCAGACTACGCACGCTCGCGGGAGCTAGATCGCCTCGAAAGGTTCGCCGTCCAGCGCGACCGACGGCCGCCCGTCCGGACCCTGCGGGACGTCGCCGACCAACGTCACCCGGTACAACCGGCGGTCGTGGTCAACCGTCAAATCGGTCGGCGCGAGATGCACCGTTGAGCGGTTGTCCCAGAACGCGATGCTGCCCGGCTCCCACTTGAATCGCACCGTGTACTCGGGCCGAACCAATTCGTCGTAGAACAGACCGAGTAGCCGACGGCTCTCGTGCGGCGAAACGCCGACGATGTGAGTCGTGAACCCAGGATTGACGTACAGCGCCTTCTCGCCCGTCTCGGGATGCACCCGGACGACGGGATGTTCGGTGAGCAGGGGCCGCCGGCCTAACCGCCGCTCGTAATCCTCCGTGGCGGTCGCGCCATCGGGCGGTGAGAAGCGGTGCACCGCACGGAGTTTGTCGGCGAGACGCTGCAGGGGTGCGGACAGCCCGGCGTACGCGGCCACGGTGTTGGACCACAGGGTGTCTCCGCCGTACGGCGGGATGACCTCGGCCCTCAGGATGGACGCCGCAGGCGGGTTCACGGCGGCCGTGACGTCGGCGTGCCAGTTCGGTTTGTCGAAGCCGCGACTGCTGCCGTAGCGGGCCTTGAACCGGTCCCGGAAGATCGGATAGATGGTCGGGTAGCTTGGATCTGCGATCGCATCGAACAGCGGGTGGGCGGGCGTGGGCGCGCCGAACGCCGAGGCGAATCTCAAGTGGTCGTCGTGGTCGATGAACTGGTCGCGGAAGAACACCACCTTCCACGTCAACAGTGCCGCACGGATTTCGGCGATCTGCTGTTCATCCAATGGCTTGGTCAAGTCGGCGCCCTGGATTTCGGCCCCGGTCCAACCCGATTGCGGCTGGACGTCGAGCGCTTGAACTACCTGTGTCATTGCGGTCTTCCTCTCTCGTCAGGAATTGATCGGCTTGGGCGTCACACCGTCGAGCTCGTTCTGGGCGTTGACGATGTCGTTGTATCGGCCGTCGACATACGGCTTTAGGTCGACGTGCGTCTTGGTCGTCCCCGTGTCGTACAGGCCGTCGGCGACGGTCTGGAACAGTGCCGTGGAGGCCGTGTCGATCGGATAGTAGGAGGCGACGCCGTCCTCTTCGTAGAGGTTCTTGCCCTGATCGAACGTGATGCCCTGCTGCTTGACGTAGTACTCGTTGATCCACTGGTCGGCATGGCTGTCCTTCCAGTTGTTGGCGGCGATCGCCCGGCCGACGTAGTCACCGATAGCCGCCGCC
>JAVRPG010000301.1:0-3199 GCA_032162325.1 Mycobacterium sp.
GCCCACGCACCGGACACAATCCGGCGCCCGGCTTGCCGATCATCCCCCGCATCAACAGCAGGTTGGCGATCTCGGAGATCATCGGCACCGCGTGCCGATGCTGCGTGAGCCCCATCGCCCAGCACACAATCGTGCGCTGCGATGCCGCCATCATCTTCGCCACCACCACCTGACTCGGTTCGCGGCTACCCGAATGGCAGGCGCTCGCCAGCTCGAGTTGGGCGCGATCGATGCCGGTGGCCTGCAGGACGGTGTCGATATCGACCGCACGGGTGCGCGCCTCGTACTCCTCGAAGTTCGCGCAGTGCGCGGCGATGAATTCGCGGTCGACTACGGTGCCGGGTGAGGCGTCGTCGGCCTCCAGTAGCAGCCTGCCCAGCCCGGCGAACAACGCCATGTCACCGCCGAGGCGGATCTGCACGAACTCGTCGGCGATCGGGATTCCGTGCCCGACCACGCCGTTCACCTTCTGCGGATCCTTGAACCGGATCAACCCCGCCTCCGGCAGCGGATTGACCGCAATGATCCTGGCGCCGTTGGCCTTCGCCTTCTCGAGCACGGAGAGCATCCGAGGGTGGTTGGTCCCCGGGTTCTGGCCCGCGATCACGATCAGGTCGGCCTTGGTGACGTCCTCGACCGTGACCGAGCCCTTGCCGATCCCGATCGCCTCGATCAACGCCGTGCCCGACGACTCGTGGCACATGTTGGAACAGTCCGGCAGGTTGTTGGTGCCGAAGCTGCGGACCATCAGCTGATACAGGAACGCCGCCTCGTTGCTTGTCCGGCCCGAGGTGTAGAACAGCGCTTCGTTCGGGCTGCCCAGCGTGCGCAGTTCGTCGGCGATGAGCCGGTACGCCTCGTCCCAGCTGATCGGCCGGTAGCGGTCGTCGCCCTGACGCAGCACCACCGGATGGGTCAACCGGCCCTGCTGCGACAGCCAGTATTCGGGCCGGGCTGCCAGGTCGGCGATCGAGTGCCGGGCGAAGAACTCGGGCGTGACGACGCGCTTGGTGACGGCCTTGGCCCCGTTCTCGCAGAACTCGGCCAGCTTGCGGCCACCGTGATCCTCCGGCCATGCGCAGCCGGGGCAATCGAACCCGTGCCGTTGGTTGAGCCGGGCCAGCGCGGCGGCGGTGCGGACGGCGCCCATGGACTCCAGCCCGCGCTGCAACGACACCAACACAGCCTTGACGCCTGCGGCCTCGTGCGCTGGGCCCGCGACTTTGACGGCGTGTTCGTCAATGTCGGCGTCGATGTCCCGATCGGGATGGCGGCGGGAGCCCATGCGTCCAGCCTAGGACGTTCGGTGAGCGCACCGCGCCAAGCTCAAATTCTGTCGGTGACGCGCACGTAACAAGTTTGCTATCGAAGGTCCCTAGTGTGGGCCGGTCAACGTTTCGCAAAGGGTGCGGGCGATCGCAGCGTTAGGAAGTCCATTGAGCGGAAATGCAGTGCGTCTGCAGGCGATCAACAACGTCGAGGCGTACGTGCCTCCGGCCATCAGCTTCGTGCCGGGCGAGGAGCCTGGTGCGATCTTCGGCTCCAACGTCTTCACCTTGGCCGAGATGCGACTGCGGCTGCCCAAGTCGGTGTACAAGTCGGTCGTCGCCACCATCGAAAAGGGCGCCAAGCTGGACCCGGCAGTCGCCGACTCGGTCGCCTCGGCCATGAAGGACTGGGCGCTGTCGAAGGGTGCCACGCACTACGCGCACGTTTTCTATCCGATGACGGGGCTGACCGCCGAGAAGCACGACAGCTTCCTGGAGCCGGTCTCGGACGGCCAGACGCTGGCCGAGTTTGCGGGCAAAACCCTGGTCCAGGGCGAGCCCGATGCATCCAGCTTCCCATCCGGCGGTCTGCGCAGCACCTTCGAGGCCCGCGGCTACACCGGGTGGGACGTCACCAGCCCGGCCTACATCCTGGAAAACCCCAACGGCAACACCCTGTGTATCCCGACGGTGTTCGTGTCGATGACCGGTGAGGCGTTGGACTACAAGACGCCGCTGCTGCGCAGCCAGCAGGCGATGGGCACCCACGCCGAGCGGATCCTGAAGCTGTTCGGCCACGACAACCTGGAGAAGATCGTCGCGTTCTGCGGGCCCGAGCAGGAGTACTTCCTGGTCGACCGCCACTTCTTCCTGGCCCGTCCCGACCTGGTCAACGCGGGTCGCACCCTGTTCGGCGCCAAGCCGCCCAAGGGCCAGGAGTTCGACGACCACTACTTCGGTGCCATCCCCGAGCGCGTGCTGGGCTTCATGATGGACACCGAGCGTGAGCTGTTCAAGCTCGGCATCCCCGCAAAGACCCGCCACAACGAGGTCGCGCCGGGTCAGTTCGAGATCGCCCCGATGTTCGAGCGCGGCAACATCGCCTCAGACCACCAGCAGCTGCTGATGACCGTCTTCAAGACGATCGCCAAGAAGCACGGCATGGAATGCCTGTTCCACGAGAAGCCGTTCGCCGGCGTCAACGGGTCCGGCAAGCACGTCAACTTCTCGCTGGGCAACGCAGAGCTGGGCTCCCTGCTGGTGCCCGGTGATACCCCCCACGAGAACGCGCAGTTCCTGGTGTTCTGCGCCGCGGTGATCCGCGCCGTCCACCGCTACGCCGGCCTGCTGCGGGTGTCGGTGGCTTCTGCCACCAACGACCACCGCCTCGGTGCGAACGAGGCCCCGCCCGCGATCATCTCGATCTTCCTCGGCGACCAACTGGCCGACGTGTTCGAGCAGATTGCCAAGGGCGCGGCGACATCGTCAAAGGGCAAGGGCAGCATGATCATCGGTGTCGACACCTTGCCGGTTCTGCCGACCGACCCGGGCGATCGCAACCGCACCAGCCCGTTCGCCTTCACCGGCAACCGGTTCGAGTTCCGTGCCCCGGGCTCGGGTCAGACGGTGGCGGTGCCGATGATGATGTTGAACACGATCATGGCCGATTCGCTCGACTACATGGCGACTATCTTGGAGACGGCCGTGGAGGACGGCGAGGACTTCGACGAGGCCGTCCAGAAGCTGCTGACCGACATCATCACCGAGCACGGCGCCGTGGTCTTCAACGGTGACGGCTACTCGAAGAACTGGCAGATCGAGGCGGCCGAGAGAGGCCTGCCGAACCTGAAGACCACGCTGGATGCGCTGCCCGAACTGATCAAGCCCGAGTCCATCGAGCTCTTCGAGAAGTACTGCGTGTTCAACGAGCG
>JAVRPG010000302.1:0-5176 GCA_032162325.1 Mycobacterium sp.
GGTCGCCACGCGGGCGGCAGTTCGCGGCCGAAACGGCGGACAGCATCATCGCCTCTGCCTCGGGCATCGCGGCGATGAAGGAATATCGCGACGACGTCCGCGCCCGGGCCGCCAAGGCTGGCCGCAACCCCGACGACATCAAGGTGCTGTTCGTGGTGAGCCCCACACTTGGCGCCACCGAGGAGGAGGCGTCCGCGCGTAAGCGGAATTTCGTGCAGAGCGACCAGTTCTTCGAACAGTCGCTTGCCAGCATCTCGTCGGTCACCGACATCGACTTCTCGCAGTTCGACCTCGATGAGCCGTTGCCGCCACTGGAGACCAACGGCGAGCGCGGATCGCTCGATAAGTTCGCCCAGTGGGGTAGCGGAAAGACGCTGCGCCAGTTGGTTATCGACGCGGGCGGGACATCCGATTCGATCGAACTGGTCGGTACCCCCGATCAGGTCGCGGACAAGATGGGCGAGACCATGGAACAAGTCGGCGGCGACGGCTTCCTGATCAGCAAGAAGAAGGTCAGCACCCACTACATCACCGAGATCTGCGAGGGCCTCATTCCTGCACTGCAGCGCAAGGGATTGGCCCGCACGGAATACCAGCACGCACACCTGCGAGACACCCTGCGCGAGTTCTGAACATGGGGGTGATCGGGATCCGCCGGCGCGCAGACCGCACCGGCGACCCTGTGGGTGCGGCGGTCGCCGCCCTGCGCGCCGGCCGGATGGTGATCGTGGTCGACGCCGAAAACCCACACGACGACGGCGATCTCATGCTCGCCGCCACACACGCCACGCCGGAGCGGGTGGCGTTCATGGTGCGGCACACCAGCGGCATCCTGTGCGTACCCATGCCCGCGCCCGACCTCGATCGGCTGCACCTGCCGCCGATGGTCGCGGTCAACGAGGATCCGCGGGGCACCGGCTACGCGGTGTCGGTAAACGCGCGCACGGGAATCACCAGCGGAATCTCGGCGGCCGACCGGGCGCGGACGATCTCACTGCTCGCCAACCCCGACACCAAGCCGGTCGATCTGAGCCGGCCCGGCCACGTGTTCCCGCTACGGGCAGTCGACGGTGGCGTGCTGCGGCGCGCCGGGCACACCGAGGCGGCCGTCGACCTGGCGCGGATGGCAGGACTGCCACCCGTCGCCGTGATGGGCGAAGTCGTCGACGACCATGGGGCGGTCGCGCGCGGGGCGCGGTTGCGCGCATTCGCCGCCAAGCACGCGCTGACGATCGTGACGATGTCGGAGTTGATCTCCTATCGACATCGCACCGAGCGCCTGGTGGAGTGCAAGGCCCGCAGCCGACTGCCAACCGAGCATGGTGAGTTCCAGGCCTACGGCTTCCGCTCCGTGCTCGACGGACGTGAGCACATCGCTCTGGTGATGGGCGACCTTGCCGGACATGGCCTTTCACCTACGTTGGTGCGGGTGCATTCAGAGTGTCTGACGGGCAACGTCTTTGAATCCGCGGGCTGCGACTGCCACCTTGAACTGGAGCGTGCACTGCAGATGATCGCCGCCGAGCGGCGCGGTGTCGTGGTCTACCTACGCGGACACGGGGGCAGGCACGCGCATCACCTCCAGGATGCCGACGCAGACGCGCGTGACTACGGCCTCGGCGCGCAGATCCTCGCCGATCTCGGGGTGCGGCGCATGCGGCTACTCACGAACCATCCGGTCAAGCGCATCGGGCTGGAGGCCTTCGGTCTCGAGGTCGCCGAGACTGTGACCCTGCCGTTCGCTGCCCCGCAGCGCCTCGCGTCGACGTCCTGATGATGCCCTCACGATGCGGGCCGATCCCGCAGTCGCGATGGTTCCTGCCCTTGATGGCGGCCAGCGGGATCGCGATGAGCCTCACCGCTCCACTGGAAGTGCTTTTCGTGCGCGAGTTCTGGCCCAGCAGCCTCTACGTCGGCGTCTTCATGCTGAGCGCGGCGGTGGGCGTGATCGTCATCGACGTATTCGGCACCAGATTCGTCCCGGGTCTTGACGCCAGGGCCGCACTCACCGTGGGACTGTGCCTGTTCGGCGCGGCATGCATCGGCATGGGCCTGGCTTCCGGCGGCATCCTGCTGATGGCATCGCGGGTAATGCAGGGCTTCGGCGGCGGCGTGGTGCTCGGCGCCGGACTGCAAGCCGCGGTGCGCGTCGATCCGGCCACCGGCGATCTCGCGCGGTCTCTGGGGCGGTTCAACGCGGCCTTCCTTTTCGGCGGCGCGGTGGGCTCGCCCGGTGGCCTACTGGTCGTGGGCATCATCGACGGGCGGGCCGGCTACCAGGTCGCGTTCGTCGTCACGGGAGCGCTGGCGATGATTGTCGCCGCCGCACTTGCCGCCGCGCTTCCCAGCCTGGCCGCGCCGCCCGAACTGCCGCCTCCGCGGATCGGCCTGCCGCGTTTCGGCAGGACACCCGGCAGCGGCGCCGCGCTGGTGCTGGCGATGAGCGGCGACTTTCTGCGTAGCGGTGTGTTGTTCACCGCACTCCCCCTGGCGGGCGCGGCCAGGGAATATTCCACGATCACGATCACCGCGGCCATTGCGCTGATGTCCGGTGTCGAAATCGTCGTCCTTGCGGTGGCCTACCGTTTCATCCGGCACATCGGGGTCGTCGCGATGCTCATCACGTCGTTCGCATTGGGGATGTTGAGTGCGACGCTGCTCGCCCTGATTCCCAGCGCGACAACGTATCTGGTGGCGTCCGCGTTGTTCGGCGTCAGCCTGGCAGGCGCGACCGCCAGCCTTCCGGTGATGGTCGTGGCTCAGGTCGGTGAATCCTCGGCGGGTCTGGCGAAGTTCCGGATTTCGGCCGGAATCGGCCTGCTGGCGGGGTCGGTCGGCTGCGCGGTGCTCGAGGCCCAGATCGGGATCGCGGCGCTGTTCGCCCTCATCGCGGTCATTCTGTTAGGCAGCGCACAGCTGGCGCACATCGTCGGGCGGCGGATGGCGGCAACGTAACCCGGGCGAATCAACGACGCCCGGGCCTGTTAACAATCGACTGCTCCAATGAACACGTGTCAACACGTGAACCATCATTGTATTCAGCGTGCCGCGCGACGCTGCGGCCGATCGGCCAGGTCCCCCCGGAAGTGCTCTACCAACGGCAGCGGCAGAGCCCGGACCGGCTGAACAACTCCGCGCGGCGCACCTATGACCTGCTCCGCTCGACGCTTGTCAGCACCGGCAGGCACATGCCCCTCGTGGAACGCGAGCTCACCGACGCGCTGTCGGCGAGCCGCAACACGGTCCGAGCCGTTCTGCAGCAGCTCGCCCGCGAAGGGCTCGTCACCCGCGAGCCGAAGAACGGAACCCGGGCCACGGGTTCGCTGCTCTTGCGCATCGACGAGCTCAGTCCGGTCGCTCAATTTGCGACCGAGCCGTCCAGCACCGTCGAGGCCCGCACTCTCGAGCGCCGACCGCTCGGCTGCCCGCCGATGGTGCGCGACCGGCTACGCCTGCCGGTCGGCTGGACCGTGCTGATGATCGAGAGCCTCGTGCTGGAAAACGGTCTGCCGCTGGGGTTGTCGGTCAGCTACATCGCCCTCGGCGAGGATCAGTCGCCCGACTTCGACATCGACGAGGGCGACGTCATCCTGATTCTCGAGCAGCAACTCGGGATTCGCATCGGCGGCAGCCAAACCACCATCGGCGCGGTCGCCGCCGACGAGCAGACCGCCGAGCTGGTCGGTGTCGACGTCGGCGCTCCCCTGGTCTGGCTCGAGGACGTCATCGAGGACGAGACCGGGCAGCCGCGAGCGCTCGCCCAGCTCCGGCTGCGTGGCGACCGAGTCACCTTTTCCGCCAACGCTTATCGCTCCGCCTGAGACCGTCAGCGTCACAGCCAGCGCCACCCGGCCGACGAGGGCCGACACCAGCATTGCCAGCTGCGCACCGAGCACGCTCGACGTCACACCCAGGACCACCATGCCCGTAGGCAGTGCAACACCGATCGTGGTGGCGAGCAGTCCCAGCGCTGCCGCCCGCTCGTGTGGGGCGACGGCAGCGCCCGGCAGCGTCGCCTGCGTCGAGCCGAAGAGGGCCTGGCCGATCCCTGCTACGCCCAAGGTGAGCAGGGCGGCGGTCACCACCGGCGTGTAGGCGAGTATCGCGAGGCAGCACAGGCACAGCGCCACCCCGAATGTGTACGCGGATGCTGCGCGGATGTGTCGTGTCGAACACGAATGCCTCCTACTTGGGTCAACTCTCGACCTGAGAGCACGGCATTCGATGGCGTGCCATTTCCGGAAGTAAATCGGCGACGTGTGACGCGTAGGCGCCAGGCCGTCTGCGATCTCGGCGATATTGCGCCGGGTGACGATCGGCGACAGCAGGAAGCCGTCCCCGCCGACCTCCTCCATCGCCTCGCCCATTTTCGCGGCCACGGTGTCCGGCGAGCCGACGAAGGCCAGACCGGCATGGGTGTCGACGGTGGCGATCGCCTCGCGCAGCGTCTTGCCCCTGGCGCCTTCGATGAATGTGCGCAGCGTGCTCGTTTCACGGTTGCCCCACACGTCGGGGACCTCCTCGTCGAGATCGAACGTGGAGAAGTCGAATTCGCCGCCCGAGGTGTAACTCAGGCCCCACTGGGCCTTTTCGATCGCGTCGTCGCTGAAGCGCGCGGCCTTCATGTCCTCCTCGCGGGCCTGCGCGACGCGGTCGGTGTCGCCGAGGATCGGGTCGATGAGGAAGAGGATCTTCAACGTGGCGGGGTCGCGGCCGTACTCCTTCATCCGGCGATGCATGTCGAGCCGGAATGCCTTCATACCCTCGATGCTGGTGCCGTGCGCGAGCATCGACTCCGCATACTTGGCGGCCGTAGGCGTCCTCGACCATGCTGGTGTCCTCGACCAGCAGATAGTCGAAGCGAGCGCGCTCCAGTGAGGCGGCCAGGTCTACGAAGAGGTCGCCCTTCATCCAATCGTGGCCGGTGTTGGCCGCCCACGGATCCAGCGCCCAGGTCTGGACGGAGAAGCGATGGGGCGGACGATTCCGCCCGCATTACGCTGCCTGAGATGAGTGATCCGCATCACGCCGTGTCACATCTCGACGATCGGCGGTGTCTTGAGGGCATGACTGATCACAACGCACCAGACTCTTCGCGGCTCGCCGCGGCAACCAAGGTCGTCGTCATCGGCGGCGGATACGCAGGCACGACCGCGGCCAACCACCTGCGGATGTG
>JAVRPG010000303.1:0-2646 GCA_032162325.1 Mycobacterium sp.
TCATGGTAAACCCAGGTGCGATCATCGCCCCCGGATTCGGTGATCTGGCCGAAGGCATGGTCCGCCCGTCCAACATCTATTGACGCCGATTCACGGCACTCGACACAGGAGGTCGAGATGTGCTCGCGTCACACAGTTCTGCGGCGGTTCACCTTGGTGTCCCGCGATTAGGCGAGGGTAGTAAGTTCGGGCTCGTCTCATTTACTGGTTGAACTGGGGTCGAAGCAGGGTCGTACCGTCTCAGCAGCACCACTTTCGTGATGAGTCGCGTCATCGGTTACAGATCGCCCCGGCAGCGGGAAGGCTGTCGTTCGAGTGTGCGCCGCAGCGCTCGCAGGGCGTCGTGCAGCCTCCACTTCACGAACCGTTCCGCAATGTGGAGATCGTCGGCGATTTGCGCTGTCGTCCACCCTAGGTAGTACGAGCGGGTGATCACCGCGCGGTGCTCGGCGGACAACTGGCCGAGCGCGTCGGCGATCAGCAGCCGTACCCGTGCAGCATTCAGCTCGTCGGGGCTGGCGCGCGCAGCCCCACCGTGCCCAGTTTCGCCTCGTTGCATGAAATAGATCTCGCTCGTCGGGTCGTAGTAGCGCTTGTGAATTCGGCGACGTCGCCGAGTAAGCGGCGTAGCTGCCGCCGTCCGCGGTGGAGCCGGGACATCACGGTTCCCTGCGGGATGTGCATGATTTCGGCGATCTGCCTGTATTTGAGATCTTGAACGTCGGCGTAGAAAACGACCAAGCGGAATTGTTCGGGTAGGGCCTTCATCGCTGTCTTGATCTCGGTGTCGGGCAACGTATCGAGCGCCTCGTCCTCCGCGGAGCGCAGCCCGGTGGAAGAGTGTGCGACGTTGGCGGCCAGCAGCTCTTCGGTGATCTCCGCCCGCAGGTACATCACCGGGTGTCGCTGCGTTTGGCGGTAGGTGTCGATGTAGTTATTGGTGAGGATCCGATGTAGCCAGGCGTTGAGGTTGGTGCCCTCCCGAAACCGGTGGAACCCGACGTAGGCGGACAACATGGTGTCCTGCAGCAGATTCTCGGCGTCGGCGCGATTGCGAGTCAGGCGCATCGCCCGGCGGTAGAGCGGCGCCCGCAGCGGAATGACATCGCGTTCGAATCGTGCGGTCAGCTCGGCGTTGGTTGTGCGCTGCGGGGGTCCAGCAGGATCAGACTGCCCGACAAACCGTTCGGGCCGCGCGACGCCGACAGTGTCGCTGACCGGTTCCGCGGTGGGACTGGGGTAACCGCATCCCGTTCCATTCGTGCCGACAGCGCCTAGATCGCCTGTGCCGCAGGTTGATTCAGCAACTATGACGGACATGGTCAAGACACTTCCTCGATAGGGGCGAGCGGGTTGGGATCGGTAGGGGACGAGACCCTAGTTGTGCATCAGCGAATGTGCGACGGCGCCGTTTCGGGTATCTCGGGCCTCTGATGGCAGGTGCGGGCCCCGAATCGTCAGGATGAGCGAAGCCGACGAACCCCAGGCAGTCGCATTTACTGCATTCCATCCCCTCGCTGGGGATGTGACTGCCGCGATCGTGCCCGCAGTTCTGGCGCAAACACGGCTTCCCGCCGGCGACCCAGCTCTCGTAGGTGGTGCTCGTCGGCGCCCAGACCAGCCGTTGATCCATCCGCAGCGGATCGAGTACCGACAAATCGACAGACATCATCCGGCTCCTTCCCAGGATACGTACATCGGGCACCGATATATAGACAGTATGCCCAACAATCGGCGGTGCGAAAGGTTGTGAGCCAAGTCACCGTCCATACCCTTGATTACCGGCCGCTCGCCATCTGTGCGCTTGGGCGAACAGAACGGTGGCGACAGCCCGCTTACGCGACTCCCGACCAGCCGGGCCCTGCTCCCTACTTCCAGGCCGAGCGGGGCTCGGTCCACACGGGTGGTTGCTACATTTCGACCAGCGTCGTGGATGACTACCTCCCGAAGTGAACATCGAAAGATGTTGTACGAAAATAACTTCATTCACTTCGTGTGACCCGGCAGCGTGGGGCCAGCATTTCCCACGGCCGGGGGACGAGCCGGCGCACGTACGGATCGTCGAGCCGTGCTGGGGTCAAAGAGAGATGGCTCGGCAACACGTCCAGGGCGGCCATTTGGCACGCCCGCATGTCGGCCGGCGCGCTGTTAGAGACCCGTCCATCGTCGCGCAGTCCCTGGACACGCGGATGTACCCGTCACCTGAAGGCCATGTCGCTATTTATATCGGATCGCGATGTAAGTGTGGTATATCTACGGGGTGGAAGAGTCATACCGCGGCGTCAGCCGAGAGATCGCTGTCGAGGGGCTTGAACAGGCGGCGATCCTCATGGTTCGGCACTTGGCCCTTCGCACAGGACTGGGTCTGACCGCCAACGTGACGCTGGGCACGCTTAATCGGGAAGGACCGGCCCGGGTGACGGTGTTGGCCGCCGCGGCGAGCATCGGCCAGCCGGCGATGACCGAACTGGTTCAGCGGTTGGAACGGCAGAGTCTGGTGACCCGGGTCGAGGACCCCGGAGACGGGCGGGCCGCTCTGGTAACCATCACCAACACCGGCCGGGCACTGCTCGACGACCAGCAGCGCGACCGCCGGGACCGGATGGCCGAGCTGCTCACGGCCCTCCCGGCACATGACGAGGTCAC
>JAVRPG010000304.1:0-4247 GCA_032162325.1 Mycobacterium sp.
AGCGCGGCAAGAAGGACGAGACCGGCAAGAAGGGGTAACCGTCAGGCCATGCGCACGTGGCGCCACAGTAGCGCGGCGGGTGGCAGCGCGCCCAAGACGATCAGCAGCAGCGGCGCATACTCCATGATTCCGACGCCGCCGAACACGATGTCGTCGCCAGGCCCGCCAAACGTCAGCCCCGCCACAGTCAGCAGCCAGCACCACAACGGCAATGCCGCCACCCGCGGAGCGGATGTCCATTGCAACGCGGCCCACACCAGCGCGGCGTTGACCAGACCACTCAGCAGCGCGCTGATCGGAAAGGGCACAGATCCGATTCTGAGCGAAAGAAAGAACGCCGCCGCCACGGCAGAGAGCACGCCGTCGATCGCAAGCAGTGCGAGAACGGCGGGACGCAGCGGCGTCAGGTCGGGATGCTGTCGAGCAATGCGACAAGCGACCCGAGCACCCACTGGAAGTTGTCTGCGCGGTCCTGCCAGTGCTGCAGGTTGGGATCCATGTCCGGGTCCATCGCCATCCCTTCCACACGCGGCCGACTGTCGGGCAGCTTACCGCGTGCCCGTTGAGTTATTCCAGGTTCAGCCCGGCCAGCAGGTCGGTCTCCCACCCGCGGCCGTCGCGGTCGCCGGGGGTGCCCGCGGCAAGGATGTAGTGCTCGACCGCCCCGATCGGCAGCGCGATGTCGTTCGACAGGGCAATGGACCGGCCGTCAGGGGCGACGGTCACCTGGGTCGCGTGCGCACGCAGCGCCGCGACCTTCGCGGGCAACTGCTCGGCCACCTCTATTACCGCGTCGATCGCGTCGTCGGGGTAGCCGAAGGGCACGTCGTCGATCGATACCCGGATCAACTCTCGCGGCACATCCTGCAGAGCCTCGAGCCCCGCGCCTATCGCCGTCGTCGACATCACCGTCCAGTAGACCTTCGGCACCGTCCATGATTCGCCGGGATAGTCGGCGCCGCCTGCCGCGGCGACCGCGGCCATGGTCACTTCGTGGGCGTGGATGTGGTCGGGGTGGCCGTAGCCGCCTTTGGCGTCGTAGGTGACGACGACGTGCGGGCGCATTTCGCGGATGATGGCCACCAGCGCTCCCACTGCCTCCCGCGGATCGGCATCGATGAATCTCTGCCGGTGTCGCGGCGGCGTGCCTTCCATCCCTGAGTCACGCCACCGGCCTGGGCCGCCGAGAAATATCGGTTCGTCGATTCCCAACGCGTTCAGTGCCGTGGTCAATTCACCGATGCGGAAGCCACCGAGCTGGTCGGCCTGATCGACCGCGAGCTGTGCCCAGCGCTCGCCGATCACCTCGCCCTCCTCGCCGAGGGTGCACGTGACGACACGCACCTGGGCGCCCAGCGAGGCGTAGTGCGCGATCGTCGCGCCCGTCGTCAACGTCTCGTCGTCGGGATGGGCGTGTACGAAAAGCAGTCGCGGCGTCTCCATTCGCACCAGCTTGCCCGCTGACGATCCAAGCGAATACAGCGCCCGCACGATTGGCAGCCGGTGACGCGGCGCACCGTTGAGTTCGGTCTCCTGACCGGCCGCGATCCTGAGAGAACAGCGGCGACGCTCTCAGGAGGCCGCGGGATAATCCGGCGCTGTAATGACATCACCGGCGCACTCGTCCTGGGATACGGACGTTCTACCGCGTGCTCGACCGCCACGCCATCGCCTGAACCCGCCGCCGAAGCGGGGTCGGGCGCTTGTCGGTGGGCGGGTGCTGGCCGCCCTGGCCGCCGTCGCCGTGCTCGCGCTCACGGGAATGGGGTGGGCGGGATATCGCAACCTGTCGGGCGGTATCACTACCTCGCACGCGCTGGCGGGCGGCCACCGGTCCGGCGGTGGCGAGCAGAACATCTTGATCATGGGATTGGACAGCCGACTCGACCAACATGGCCAACCGCTCCCCCAGGACATCTACGACGCGCTGCACGCCGGCGACGAGACCGTGGGCGGATACAACGCAAATGTGTTGATCCTGCTGCATTTTCCGGGCGGCGACGGCCCGGTGACCGCCGTCTCGATCCCCCGCGATGACTACGTCGACATTCCCGGATGCCCGAGCGGCGTGTGTAAAGGCAAGATCAAGCAGGCGTACGGGAACGCCTACCAGCAGACGATGGACTCGATGGACACCTCCACTTCCGATCCTGAGCCGCGGGAGCAGACGGCGCGCGAGGCCGGTCGCAAGGCCGAAATCGCCACTGTCCGAAGAGTGTTGGGCGTGCCGATCGACCATTTCATCGAGGTCACCCTTGGCGCGTTCTTCCAGATAGCCCGCGTCGTGGAGCCCATCACCGTCTGCCTCAACGAAAACACCTCCGACAGCTTCTCGGGGGCCGATTTTCACAGCGGCGTCCAGCAGATCGACGCCGCGCAGGCGATGGCGTTCGTCCGGCAACGCCGCGACGAGAACGATCAGTTGTTCACCGACCTCGATCGGACTCGACGCCAGCAGGCCTTCATAGTCTCGCTGGTGAATGCGCTGCGCAGCGGCGGTGCGCTGTCCAGTCCCAGCGCGCTGCGTAACCTGCTCCAGGTCGCACAGCAGAACATCGCCGTCGACGCGGGCTTCAATCTCGCCGGCTTCGTCAACCAAGCGTCGACGCTAACCGACAGGTCCCTTTCCCTGTACACGTTGCCGATCAGTGAATTCGGCCAGGACAGCCAGGGTTCGGACGTCAACATCGTTGACGTGCAGAGCATCCGGGCCATCGTGCACAACCTCTTCACCACGGGTTCAGCGAACATCGCCCCCAGCACAACGCAATCTTCCTCTGCGCCAACGACTCTCGACATCGTTAACGCCACCACCCACGACGGGCTGGGTGCAGCCCTCGAGAAATCCTTCGGAGTCGACGGTATGACCGCCGGCACGGTCACCACCGCGGACAGCCTCGCCAACAGCAGCACGATCGCCTACGGAGCCGGCGCCGGTGACGCCGCCCACACGTTGGCCGACCGACTTCAACTCACCGCCACCGCCTCCGGTGCGGTCGCACCAGACACGGTGCGGTTGACGGTCGGCACGGACTTTCCGGCAGCGCAGTACATGGGTGCCGACATCCCGACCACGACGACTTCGTCGACCCCGGTCACGACGGTCGACGCGACGGCCGGCGGCACACAGGCGCCGGCGCCCACCGATCTCACGCAGATGACCGGCGCCCACACGCCGTGCGTGAAGTGACTACTGCGGAGTTTTGACCCACTTACCCGCGTCGCCGACGATGCCGACCGGCACGGCCCCGGACAGACTGACGTTCTGCACGCTGGGGCCCGCCGCGACGATCGTGGTGTCCTGCAGGATCGGCAACACAGTCGACATGTTCCATAGCCGCGGTTCGACCGCGTTGATCACGTCACCGATGTCTTCGGTGCCCTCGAGCGCCGCATCGATGTTCGGCTGAATGGTGCGGTCGCAGATGCCGGTGATATTGCTGGGCGCCTGGACGAGCTGACCGGACTCCGGCGCCGGGCTCGGGGTGGTCGGCGTCGGCGTGGTTGTCGGCCGCGGCGGCACCGGCGGCTTGCTTGTCGGCGACGGCGACTGCGGCGACGTCGTCCCGGGGCTGGTGGTCGAGACCGCCGTCGCCTCCAGCGCCGGGCAGCCGTATCGGGACGCCAGCGCGGTCGCGAGATCGCCGCCGGCCTGATGCCAGCCAACCACGGCGTCGACTCGGTTGTTGATCAGCGCATCGCCGTACAGCGCCACCGGATCCAGCGCCGCCACCGACGCCGCGATGCCGACGTTGCGTAGTTGGTCGGCGGCGGTGTTGGCGACCGCGACCGCTGTCGGGTCGTTGGCCGCCACCCCGAGCACCAGCGTCAGCGCAACGCCGTCCTTGGTGATGCGCCCGCGGTTGTTCTCCGGTGCAGGCGTGCCAGGCGTTGCCGGCGGCGTCGTCTCCACCGGCTGAACCTGATAGCCCGCATTCGCCAACAGGGTGAGCGCGTCCTCCTTCGTCAACGCCGGCGGCGCGGTCGGCACGTAACCCGGGTCGGACGGTGACCGCACCTGGGCCTGCGCGAGGGTGACCGTGTTGTCGTCGCCTGCACCCACCGACGCGAGCAGGTCGACGTCGACTAGGCCCAGAATCGCTTTGCGCACTTGGGAATCCGAGAGCGAAGGTTGCTGGGCCCGCAGCGTCAGCTGCATGACCCGCGGCGTGACGATGCGCGCGGTCCGCACGTCGGGAATCGCGGACAGTTGCGCGAACGCCGCGGCCCCGCCGTGCACCTGAGCG
>JAVRPG010000305.1:0-2865 GCA_032162325.1 Mycobacterium sp.
GACGTGATGACCGTGGTGCAGCGGCTGGAGATGGTGCGCCGGATCAGCCTGGAGATCGACTCCGACGTCGTCGAACTCGGCACCGACGGGCGCCAGCTCAAGCTGCAGCTGGAGGAACTCGTCGGCGACAACGACACCGCCCGCGAGCTGATCGTGCGCGACTATCACGCCAACCCCGACCCGCCGACGGCCGCCCAGGTGAGCGCCACCCTCGAGGCGCTTGACGGCCTCTCCGACAACGAGCTGCTCGACTTCACCACGCTCGCACGGGTCTTCGGCTATCCGTCGACGCTGGAAGCGCAGGACTCGGCGATGAGCTCACGCGGATACCGGGCAATGACAGGCATCCCGCGGTTGCAGTTCGCCCATGTCGACCTGCTGGTGCGGTCGTTCGGTTCGTTGCAGGGCCTGCTCGCGGCCACGTCCGACGACCTGCAGTCGGTGGAAGGCATCGGTTCGATGTGGGCCCGGCACATCCGGGAAGGGCTCTCACAGCTCGCCGAGTCGACGATCGCCGACCGACTCGCTTAGCTCGCTGATCTCGTCGAGCCCCGCTCGGAGCAAGCTCCACGCGAGCTGTCGTGCTTCTGCGGCCCTCGACTGCATCAGCCGCTGGACGGGCGGGACGGGATTGAGGTGCGGTGCGCTCCTCTGGACTACGGCGTCGTGTACATCCTCCGCTACCCGAATGCCCATCAGGACGGCCTCGTTGACGCGGTCCAGCGCGCGATGCAGCCGATCGTCCTCGATGAGGAGGTGAGCGTTGCTGACCTCGACCGAAAACTCGTTCACGACTTGGCTGATCTGCTCGAAGATCGGGTTCATCGCGAGTTCCCGCTCGTCGAGATCGTCGATGCTGAGGATGCTCGCGGCCCGGTTCCACAGTGTCGCCAGCAGTTGAGTGTGCCCATTCACGGTGCGCGACACCTCGGTGAGCGCCTGCTTTTGGAGCTGATTAACCAGATGAAGGCGCTCAACACGAGCCAGCTCTCGCTGCGCTTCCAACTCGGCGCGATGCGACTTCTCCTTGGCTTCTATCTCGACCCGGTGCAGTGTCTGGATCAGAGCCAGTTCGCGTGCCGCGTGCTCCTCGGCGGCCGCTAACTCCAACCGGTGTCGTTCCTCGGCGTGGGCGGCGTTCTGGTTCGCCTGACGCTGGATGTTGAGGGTCTGCCACATGGTCACCATCACGACGCAAAACACGACGGCGCCGAAGAACCAGTCCGCCTTGGAACCGATCTCGCCGCGACTGACGAAGACGAACCAGACGATGGCCACACTGCCTGCGACGCCGGTGGCAAACCACCCGATTCCGCGCCAGCCCTCGATAGCGGCGAACCAACGGGGTCCCCGGCGAACTGGCACGGTCACCGGCATCAGCTCCGAAGGGGTGCGCACTTCGACGTGTTCGGAATCCTCGGCGGCCCTGGTGGACTCCGCTAGTCCGGTCATCTCGACCTCCCATTCACCCAAGCCTCCGGCCTTGCGGGTTCAGACTAGGGAACCTTAGATTGGGCCGTCACGCCCCGCCTCTCCGGCGGTGTACGCGAACTGACACGGACCGCTAGTGTCAACCCGTGCTCCCCTTGAACAGTGCGATTGGGGAGGCCCGCTTCGCCGACTGCTCACAGCTATCGAATTGACCCGCTAGAGAATTGAGGGCCCATGGGACAACCCGTGCAGGCAGGTGACTCGTCGATCATCGTCAGTCTCTCCGAGGCGGCGATGCACATGTACACGGCCGCGATCGATGCGTTGCCATTCGCAGAGGACAAGAAGTTCCACAAGCGCGCGGATGTCGTTCTGTCGGGCATGCGGAAGTTGCGCGCCGCGCTGACGGACGCAGCAAGCACCAGCAGGCCCTCACCCGCGGTGATCGTGGCGCTGAGCAATGTGCGGCGGCGCTACGACGCGCTGATGGAACACGCCGCCGCTGCGCCGGGATCGAGTTTGGGCCAACAGTTGTACGTCACGCGCGTCCACGCCAAATTGTCTGCTCAGGAAGTGGCCAACGGCGCTGGGCTTCGTGCCGATCTCCTCGATGAGCTCGAGGCCGGCGCAACCCCCACCGACGAGGACGCGGCGAGAATCAAAGACGCGATTGCCGCCCTCGGTGGGGTGCCTGGCACCGAACACCTCCAGCATCAGGAGCCCGAGCATCAGGAGCCCGAGCATGAAGAGCAGGCGGAGTCACACGTCAACGCCTGGGACGAATCGCTCGTCGCGGAGCATGCCGGCTAGGAGTTGACCCGTAATTGATTGCGGGTCTTGAGGTTCCAGAGTCCGGCGATGATGTGGAGGCTGTGGTTGATGGCCTCGCCGCGGCGGCGGCATTGTCGCAGTATCTGCCAGTCTTTGAGCCGGGCGATGACGTGTTCGACGCGGGCCCTGATCCGGCGGTGCGCCTGGTAGCGGTCGTCGCGGATGATCCGGCCGGTCTTATCGCGTCGCGGGGTGGTGATCGTGGTGATGCCGCGGTATCCGCGGTCGCCGAGGCTGGGTGTTGACGCTGCGGCGGTAGTTGTTGCTGATGGCGGTGATCGAGGGGTCGTGCACCGGGATCAGGGTGGCGTCGATGATCCCTGGGTGGTGGCTGGCGTCGGGGGTGGGTCGCAGTGTTTGGCCCAGCGCGGGGACCAGGTGGTGGAGGATGGGGTCGACGGTGGATTGGCTGGTGGTGAACAGCGCGGCCAGCGCGCCGGTGGTGAGGTTGGTGCGCAAAGGGATCACCCACCGGCAGCACCCGCGCGGCCAGCGGTCGGGCCCTGGGGCGACCGGGCGCAGACGGGAGCCGGCGGTGGGCCAGGGTGTAGACGGTCTGGACTTGGCCAATGCTGAGTCCGGTGAGCGGGCGCAGGTTTCGCC
>JAVRPG010000306.1:0-12987 GCA_032162325.1 Mycobacterium sp.
GGCTGCCGCTGCTTCTTGCGGTAGCTGTTGATGTAGGTGTTGGTCAGAATCCGGTACAGCCACGCCTTCAGATTGGTTCCCTCGCGGAACGAGCGGAACCCGGCGTAGGCCTTCACCATGGTTTCCTGCAGCAAGTCCTCGGCGTCCGCCGGGTTGCGAGTCATTCGCAGCGCACCACCATAGAGCTGGTCGAGCAGCGGAATCGCGTCGCGCTCGAACCGCGCAGTCAGCTCGGCGTCGGTTTCCTGGGCTCTGTCGGGCGCCGACGTCTCTGGCGCCGTATCGGGCGCCGACCCGTCGATGTCGGTCATTGTGGGGAACACCGTCCCTTCTGTTGCGGCGCCACCAAACAGGCCGGGTATGTCCACCGGACGTTCCAGGCAAATGGCAGGCACCAAAGACCCCTTCCTTCGATCCTAGAGGCTGCAACAGACATGACCCTTTTGCGGGCCGAACTGCATCCAATAACAGCATGGACTGGCGCGGTTGTTCCCGCATTACGCTGATCCGGTGGCGCGCGCTGCAACCCCGGCGATCGCGGCCCTGCTGGCCGCGGGGGTCCCCCACCAGGTGCTGCAGTACCAGCACGATCCGCGCAACGAGTCGTTCGGCGAGGAGGCGGTCAAGGAACTCGCGAGAGTGGTGGAGGGCAACAAAGGGATTGACCAGGAGCAGGTGTTCAAGACGCTTGTCATCGCGCTGCCGAAGGGCCTGGCAGTCGCGGTGATCCCGGTGCCGTCGAAGCTGTCGCTGAAGGCCGCCGCAGCGGCGTTGGGCGCGTCGAAGGCGATGATGGCCGACAGGGCCGCAGCGGAACGGTCCACCGGCTACGTCATCGGCGGCATTTCACCGTTCGGTCAGCGCAGGCCGCTACCGACCGTCGTCGACGCGTCGGCACTGGACTGGGATCGCGTGTTGTGTAGCGCGGGCAAGCGCGGCTGGGAGGTAGTGGTGCACCCGCAGGACCTGATCCGGCTGACCAACGCGGTCACCGAGGACATCCGCGTGTGAATCCCGCCGGAATCAGATTCCGGTACGCATTGAGGCGGTTCGGCGTGCCGTAAGTCTGATCTCGCGCCTTCGCCGCGGGCGCGCCGCATAGGGTGACGCCATGTCGCTTTCTGGGAAAACCATGTTCATCTCCGGCGCCAGCCGTGGCATCGGGCTGGCGATCGCCAAGCGGGCGGCCGCCGACGGCGCCAACATCGCGCTGATCGCCAAGACCGCCGAGCCGCATCCCAAGCTGCCCGGCACGGTGTACACCGCGGCCAAGGAACTCGAGGAGGCCGGCGGGCAGGCGCTGCCGATCGTCGGCGACATCCGCGACGAGGAATCGGTCGCATCGGCGGTGGCGCAGACCGTCGAGCAGTTCGGCGGCATCGACATGTGCGTGAACAATGCCTCGGCGATCAACCTCGGCTCGATCAAAGAGGTACCGCTCAAGCGCTTCGACCTGATGAACGGCATCCAGGTGCGCGGCACTTACACGGTTTCGCAGGCCTGCATTCCGCACATGGTCGGCCGCGATAACCCACACATCCTCACGTTGTCGCCGCCGGTCCGGCTGGAGCCGGAGTGGCTGACGCCGACCGCGTACATGATGGCAAAGTTCGGAATGTCGTTGTGCGCCTTGGCGATGGCCGAGGAATTGCGCGAGGACGGCATCGCGTCCAACACGCTGTGGCCGCGCACGCTGGTGGCCACCGCGGCAGTACAGAACCTGCTCGGCGGCGACGAGGCGATGGGTCGCGCCCGCAAGCCCGACGTGTACGCCGACGCCGCCTATCTGGTCCTCAATAAGCCTGCCCGTGAGTACACCGGCAACAGCCTGCTGTGCGAGGACGTACTGCTGGAGTCCGGCGTGACGGACCTGTCGGTCTACGACTGCGTACCCGGGTCAGAGCTGGGCGTCGCCCTGTGGGTCGACACCCCGAACCCGCCGGGGTACAAAGGCCCTTAATCGAATTCGATGATGCCGCGGATGTTGCGGCCTTCGCGCATGTCGGTGATGGCATCGTTGATTTGATCGAGCCGATAGCGACGGGTCACCAGCTCGTCGAGCTTCAGGTTGCCGTTGCGGCGTTGATCCCCACCCCGCCGGTGCCGATCACGACCACCGTGTCACCCGGTTGCGTTCCGACGCCGACGGTTCCGGAGCCCCAGCCCGTCGTGACGCCACAGGACACCAGGGAGGCCGCCTCGAAGGGAATCGACTCGTCGATCTTGATCAGTGACTCCTCGGCGAGAACGGCGTACTCGGCGAACGTGCCGAGTTGCGTCATCGCCGTGAGATCCTCGCCATCGAGGTGACGGCGCCTGGTGCCGTCCGTCGTCATCTACTTGACCAACATCATGGCCCCGTTGTCGCACAGATATGTCATGCCCGACACGCACCATCGACAGGCCCCACACGCGGCGATGAACGAGAACGTGACGCGATCACCGGGCTGCACGGACCGCACGCCGGGACCGACCTCCTCGACTACGCCGGCACCTTCGTGACCGCCGAGCAGGGGGATTTCACCAACACCTCGCCCTCGCGCGGCGGGTCGCGCGTGATCTCCCGAACCTCCCATTCCTCGCCGACACCGCGCAGGACCGCCCCTGACACTTCATCGGGCACCTCCCCACGGCTTGAGGCCGACGCGGCGCAGACCACGCGCAGCTGTCGCGCGGACAATGCCCATCGCAAACCGTGTCTTACGGCGTGAGTAGGGATACCACAGCACTTCACGGGACTGGGTGGGGAGCCGCGGCGCCGAAATAGCCTGTGCCCGACAGTATTTCAGTACACCTGCGGCGCCACCGCTGCGAGACCCGATACCCGAGTTCTTCCAGCCGCCAAAGGGCAACGCCATACTGAACGCGGCACTCATGACGTCGTTGACGTTGACGGAGCCTGTCTCGATCCGCCGCGCCACCCGTTCGCCGCGCTTTACGTCGCGCGTCCACACTGAACCGGACAGGCCATAGTTCGAGTCGTTGGCCAGCCGGATCGCCTCGTCTTCGTCCGCGACCTTCACCACCGGGATCGTCGGGCCGAATGTCTCCGCGGTCATGCATGGCATGGACTGATCGACGTCGGCCAGCACGGTCGGCTCGAAGAAGGTCCCGACACCGGTCGGCTTGCCTCCCGTGGTCACCCGCGCGCCCGCGGCCAACGCCTCGTCGACGTGGCGCTGCACGATGTCGCGCTGCGCGGCAGTGGCCATTGCGCCCACGTCGAATCGGCATCGACCGTCGTCCTGGCCCTCCCGGAGTTGGCTTACCTTGTCGGTGAGCTTCGCCAGGAACTCGCCGTATACGGGCGCCTCCACGTAGACGCGTTCGACGGAAATGCACGCCTGCCCGGCGTTGAACAGGCCGCCCCAGGCGATACCGTTCGCGGCGCGGTCGAGGTCGGCATCGGCGAGCACAATCGCCGGGTCCTTGCCACCGAGTTCGAGGCTGTAGGGCATCAGCCGCTCGGCACACGCGACAGCAACCTTGCGCCCGGTGGCCGTCGACCCGGTGAACTGCACGAAGTCGACGTTTGCAAGGACCGCAGCACCGGTCCCGCCTTCACCGGTCGCGACCGCAAGCACCGGAGGAGCACCGATCTCGGTCCATCCCCGGACGAACTCCACCGCGCTGAGCGGCGTCACCTCGGATGGCTTCAACAGCACCGAAGCCCCAGCGGCCAGCGCAGGCATCACGTCCACCGCGGGCATGAGGAATGGGAAGTTCCACGGTGTGATCACTCCGACGACGGGGTACGGCCGGTACGCGGTCGTCAGACGCTTGGTTCGGGTCAACAGGTTGTGCGGCTTGGGGTGGATGTCTGCCAAGAACGCCTCCGCATTGCGCGCCCAGTAGCTGAGCACGTCCGCGGACATCGGCGCTTCCATCGCAGCTTCGACCCCAGGCTTGCCGGACTCGGATTGCAGCACGTCGGCGATGTGCTCGGCGTTGTCGAGGATCCAGTCCTGGAATTTCAGCAGCCACCGCTTGCGGCCCTTGGCGCCCATCGCCTCCCATTCCGGCTGGAACAGCCGCAGTTCGCGCACCTTGGCAGCGACGGTCTCGGCCGAATAGTTCGGTATTTCGCCGACGACGGTGCCGTCGGCGGGATTGCGCACCGCGATGATGCTTTGTCGGGTGGTTGGCTGGATAGCGGTCATGCGGGGTCCCCCCGTTCCACAGCGCAGCTGGACGTGCGCTGTGAAGTCAGAATCCCACCGGCCGGACACCCCGATGCGAGTATTCGCATACCCGCTTCTGCCGATTCGCCGCTCAAGCGGCGCACACGTAGACCCCGAAGAGCATCGCCGGCCACAACAGCACCGTCAGCACGAACGCCGCGATGTCGGAGCCTGCCGGTAGCCGGGTCTGCAGCTGCGTCTCGATCCGCTGCACTTGCTCGGCGCCGAAGAACGCGAACACCAGCCCGAGCACGATGTAGGGAATCGCCATCCACAACGCGAACTCGATCATCGCCTCGACGCTCACTCCACGGCTCAACACTTTCGGACTGCGATGGGCCGATTTGTAATTGTCTGAGCGAATAAGCCCGCTGAATGTGAACGACAATGCTTACCTGAGCATCGCCTGCACGCTGTCGGCAAACGCGGCGGTGGTGAAGCACGTCGGTTCGGCGAATTCCTCGAAGGTGAGCGCGTCGTTCCAGTCGGCGTCGGCAGCCGCACGCAGCAACGGCTTGGTCATAGCGGCCGCATGCGGCGGCAATTCCGCGATGCGCGAACACCATTCATCGGCGGCGGCCAGCAGCCGGTCATGTTCGACGACCTCCTGCACGAGGCCGAGCCGAAGCGCAGAGCGGGCATCGATATGGTCGCCGCGCAGGTAGTAGGCGAGTGCTCCCTGGTAGCCCAGGCGGCGGGTGAGCGCCCAGCTGGTGCCGACCTCGGGAATCAAGCCGAGGCGGCCGAATGCGGGCACGATCACCGCGCGCTCACTGGCGATGACGAGGTCGCAGGTCAGGGCCCAGGCCAGGCCAACTCCGGCCGCGGCGCCGTTGAGCGCGGCGACAAAGATCGTGTCCGACCCGGCGATGAGCCGGGCGATCCCGCCGAACTCGCGGCGGATCCATCGCCACACATCGGCCACTCCCTCGGGCGCGCCGAGTTGTTCGACGGCGACCTGCATCATCTTCAAGTCACCGCCGGCGCTGAAACCGGGATCGGCTCCGGTCAAAACGACGGAGCGGATGTCGGCGTCGGCGTCGAGGGCCTGCAGCGCCCGCCGCAGCTGACGCACCAGCGGGGCGGAAAGGACGTTGAGCCGGTCGGATTCGTCGAGCGTGACCACGGCCCTGTCGCCGTGGAGATCGACGTGGATGCGTTCGGGCGCATCGGCGTCGTCGCCGGCCGCCACCATCGCGTGATACATGGAATTCGATCGTGCGTTCACTGGCCTTGCTCCTCAATATCGTTGGCGCGCAACGCCGCCCACGCGGCGGCACCGAAGGTTTCGACGGTTTCCCTTGGTATCTTGGCTTCGCCGCCTGCGATCCAGTAGCGGCTGTACTCCTGCGCCGGGCCGAGCCAGAGCGCGGCCGTGACGCCGAGCCGCATCGGCCGCAGCACTCCGTAGGTGTGGTGCGGACGCCACCAGTCCCGGACGGCGGAGAAGAAGTCCCGATTGGAGTCGCGCAATGCCGCACTGTCGAGCCGGTCACCAAGTAGCACACTGGCCTCGCCGCGGTGCTCGGTTACCCACCGCAGGTGATACGCGACGCCGCCCCGGATGCCGGATTCTGCGGTGTCGTGGTCGCGCAGCATGGCAACGAATCCCGCCTGGTACTCGCCGATCAACTGCGCGTAGACAGCCGCCGCGAGAGCCGGCTTGTCCGGGAAGTGGTGGTAGAGCGCGCCGACACTGACCTCGGCCTCGCGCCGCACCTCGTCCAGCGTGGGGACGAGCGCGCCGTCGACCGCGAACCGGCGCCGCGCCACTTGCAGCAACCGGTCCCGCGCGTCTGGAGCCTTCGCGCCCGACCGTGGCACGAGGAATACTCTAGCTGTACCGAGGAATCCTCGGTGCAGCTCTTACAGCAGCGTCGCTTGCTCTGGCTCCGGCTCGGCCGGCTCAATCAACTCCGGGCCGTTGTTGCGGATGCTGTTGACCAGCCGCGAGACCTCGCGGATCTCGATGCGGTCGAGGTCGCCGTGGCCACGCAGCAGGCCCTCGTCGATGGGGGCGTCGGGGTCCAGCCAGCGGTCCCAGTCGTCGCGGCTGATGGTCAGCGGCATCCGGTCGTGAATCTCTGCCAGCGGTCCCGCGGCATCGGTGGTGATGATCGTGCAGCTCAGCAACGGCGGACCGTCTTTGGGCGCATCCTTCGGCCGCCAGGTCGACCACAGGCCGGCCATGAACAGCATCTCGCCGTCGCCGCCGTACATGTAGAAGGGCGTCTTCGGCGCCTTCTTGCCCGCGGCCGTCTCGCCGTTGGGCCGCCACTCGTACCAACCGTTCATCGGCACCAGGCAGCGCTTGTTCTTCGCGGAGTTGCGGAACGCGGGCGAGCTGGTCACCTTCTCGGCGCGCGCGTTGATCATCAGCGGGCCCTTGGTGTCGGGGCCGCCGTCCTCCGACGTCTTGGCCCACGGCGGCACCAGGCCCCAGCGCATCAATCGCACCCGCCGCGTCGACTCGTCATCTGGTTCGGTGTGTCGTTTGACGACCGCGCTTATCGACGTGGTCGGCGCGACGTTGTAGTTGGGACCGCTGTTGGTGTCCTTCTGCGCCGCCGTGCTTGCTGTGCTCTCGTCAATGGCCTGGATCTTTTCGGCCAGCAGCGCCGGATCGGTGGTCACCGCGAATCGCCCGCACATATATCCCATGGTGGCACGCCC
Organism: Mycobacterium sp.; assembly: GCA_032162325.1. Lineage (GTDB taxonomy): Bacteria > Actinomycetota > Actinomycetes > Mycobacteriales > Mycobacteriaceae > Mycobacterium. Next base: position 6,855 of record JAVRPG010000306.1, read on the forward strand.
AAACGACCGGAGTATCCGTGGGCGCAAACCGTGAGCTTCAGTTCGCGGTTCGCCGATCCCTGCGCACACGGTGCAGATGGTGTGCTTGCGCACGGTGGGCATCTCGTCAACGAACACCGTCCGCCGGCAATGGTGGAGACCACCAGATGCGAGTGCAGTACTGACGCGCTTTGCCGGTCGCGGGGTAGCTATGCATGTCGGTGGTCGCTCGTACCGTCGTGGTGTGCAGAGGCGTTCCGGCGGTCGCGTCGAGTCGACACCGGCCGATCGGCCGGCGCGACCGGCCTTGTGTAAGCCGCGTGCGCGCAGGCGTGCCAAGGGCGCGCCTACACATATTCGTTCGTGGCCGTTGCGTCCGAGTCCGGCCCAGAGCCGAGACATTCGGACGCGGTTCTTCACCGGCACCCGGGTGTACAACGCCGTACTGGGTGAGTTCATCGGACGGAGTAGCGCGGTGAAGTCCGACCCGGCGTGGGAGGCCGCGCGCCGACTGCCGCACCGGACTCCGGCTGAGCGTAAGGCGCAGGGCGTGGCGTTTACAGCGGTGGAAGAGGCCCACGGCTTCACCGTCAATGCGGCCCAGTCGTTCGCATCGGCACTGCGCACGTCGTGGGTGCGCGAGCACCTGCCGGCGCAGGAGACCCAGAATCTCGGTGCCCGCGCGTTCGACGCGGTGAAGCGCTGGCACCTGGGGCGTAAGCGCAAGCCGCGGTTCAAGCCGGCCGCGCGCGGGTTGCACTCGCTGGCGTCAAAGGATGGAACGGGAGCGTTGCGTCCGAAGGTCGACGCAGACGGCCAGTTGGTCGGGTTGCAATGGGGCGCCGGTTTTGTCATCCCGATCGGCCCGCCCGCCCAGACAGGCCGGCGCGGCAAGGAGCAACAGGCCGAACTGGCCGAGATCGAGGCGTTGATCGCGGCCGACAAGGTGCTGCACACCCGAATCGTGCGTACGGTGATCGCCGGCCGCGACACCTACCGAATGCAGCTCGTGACCGACGGGCCGCCGCCGCGGCACCCAATCGGCGACGGTCGGGTCTCGTTCGACCTGGGTCCGTCCACTATCGCCGTCGCTGTGGAAGGGAACGACGGGACCTGGACCGGGTGGGTGCAGCCACTGGCCGATCGGATCAGCCTGGACACCGCTCGGCTGCGCCGCGCCCAACGGCACCTTGACCGGCAGCACCGTGCAGGCTCGCTGGGCTGCTTCAACCCAGGCGGCACCCACAAACCCGGCCAATGCGAGTGGAAGCGCTCTACTGCTGCCAAGCGGACCGCAACACAAGTCCCCGAGCTGCACCGCCGCCTGGCTGGGCACCGTAAGACGTTGCACGGTGCGCTGGCCAACCGGCTGTTCACACACGGTGCCGACATCGCCTGCGAGAAGCTGGATTACATCGCATGGCAAAAGAACTTCCCGCGCTCCGTGCGCGACCGGGCACCGGGGATGCTGGTGGACACGATCCGTCGTAAGGCTGAAAGCGCCGGCGGGGTCGGTTGTTCGAGTACGCCACCAACACCACTGCCCTGTCCCAGACCTGCCTATGCGGGGACCGCAAGAAAAAGCCGCTCTCGCAACGGGTGCACCGCTGCGAATGCGGTATCAGAGAGCATCGGGACCTGTTCTCCGCCTACCTCGGACTACACGTTCACAGGGACGCGGATGGTCTCGACCGGCTGGATCTGGAGGCAGCCAACACCGGCTGGCTTCACCGTCAGGACATCGACGGGTGCCGAGGTCCAGCTGCAGCATCACCCAACCGGCGAGGCCGCAGACGTCCGTCACCGTCACGGAGGTCAGTGGCGCGCATCAACGCCAGGCGTAAAGCCGGGGCCGCGAAGCGACAGAGCCGGTCGGCGCGAACTTCCACCACCAACCGGCCTACGGCGATGCCTAGATGAGCAACGAGACAGCCGCACAGGCAGGTGAAATCCCAGCCCTAATACAGCCGGGAAGATGTCAAAGGGCAGGATAGAGGCCGTGAGCAACTGGCCGGCACCGTCGACACCGACCCCTGTGCATGCCACGGTGACGGTGCCGGGCTCCAAGTCGCAGACCAACCGGGCGCTCGTGCTCGCGGCGCTCGCCACAACGCTGGGAACGTCGATCGTCAGCGGCGCGCTGCGCAGCCGAGACACCGACCTGATGATCGGGGCGCTGCAGGCGCTCGGCGTAACCGTCGACGGCGACGACACCGAACTGACGATCAGTGGTGCCATCGCCCCGAAGCCGGGTGCCCGCGTGGATTGCGGCCTGGCAGGCACGGTGCTCCGCTTCGTCCCGCCGGTGGCCGCACTCAGTAGCCAGACCGTCACCTTCGACGGTGACGAGCAGGCCCGGATCCGCCCGAACGCGCCGCTGCTCGAGGCGCTTCGCGGCCTCGGGGTGGACATCGACGGCGACGGTCTGCCGTTCTCGGTGCGCGGCGCCGGATCGGTGGCCGGTGGCACGGTGGAGATCGACGCATCGGCGTCGTCGCAGTTCGTCTCCGGTATGCTGCTGTCCGGGGCGGCGTTCACCGACGGACTGACGATCGTGCACACCGGCGAGTCGGTGCCATCGGCGCCGCACGTCGCGATGACGGTGTCGATGCTGCGCGACGCCAGTGTCGAAGTCGACGACACCCAGGCGAATCGATGGCGCGTCGCGCCCGGCCCGATTGCGCCGCGGCACTGGGCGATTGAGCCCGACCTGTCCAACGCCGTGCCGTTCCTGGCGGCCGCCGTTGTCAGCGGCGGGATCGTCCGGGTGACTGGCTGGCCGCAGCTCAGCATCCAGCCCGCCGACGCGATCCTGTCCATTCTCGAGAAGCTCGGTTCGGCTGTGCGCCACAGCAGTTCGTACATCGAGGTACAAGGGTCCGGCGCCTACCAAGGCTTCGACGTGGATCTGCATGACGTCGGCGAGCTGACCCCGGCGGTGGCCGCGCTGGCTGCACTGGCCGCGACCGGATCGGTGTCGCAGCTGCGCGGGGTCGCGCACCTGCGTGGGCATGAGACCGACCGGCTGGCAGCACTGAGCGCCGAAATCAATGGGCTCGGTGGCCAATGCGCCGAAACGCCCGACGGCCTGGTGATCACCGCCCAGCCGCTGCACGGTGGGGTGTGGCGGTCCTATGCCGACCATCGGATGGCGACGGCGGGTGCCATCGTCGGGCTGCGGGTGCCCGGCGTCGAGGTGGAAGACATTGGTACGACGGCAAAGACGCTGCCGGACTTCCCGCTGCTGTGGGCCGACATGCTGGCGGGCCAGGCTACCGAGCCCAAGGCAGTGCGCCCGGACGTGAGGAGGACAGAAGAGATTTGAGCCCTCGCGAGTACGACGAGTCCGATGTCCGGGTCCGGCCCGGCCGGGGCTCGCGGCCGCGGACCAAGACTCGCCCCGAACACACCGATGCGCAGGAAGCCATGGTGGTCACCGTCGACCGTGGCCGGTGGGGATGCGCGCTGGGCCGCGACCCCGATCGCGTCGTCACCGCCATGAGGGCCCGCGAACTGGGTCGCACGCCGATCGTCGTCGGCGACGACGTCGACATCGTCGGTGACTTGTCGGGCAAGCCGGACACGCTGGCGCGCATCGTGCGGCGCGGTGAACGGCGAACGGTGCTGCGGCGCACCGCCGATGACACCGATCCGTCCGAACGCGTCGTCGTTGCCAACGCCGACCAGCTGCTCATCGTGGTCGCGCTGGCCGACCCGCCGCCGCGCACCGGCCTGGTCGAGCGGACACTGATCGCCGCCTACGCCGGCGGACTCGAACCCATCCTGTGTCTGACCAAGACCGACCTCGCGCCGCCGGAACCGTTTGCCGCGCAGTTCGCCGATCTCGATTTGACCATCACCACTGCGGGCCGCGACGACCCGCTTGACGCCGTCGCGCCGCTGCTGGCGGACAAGGTCACGGTATTGCTCGGCCATTCCGGGGTCGGAAAGTCGACGCTGGTGAATCGCCTTGTACCGGAAGCGGACCGGGCGACGGGTGAGGTGACCGACATCGGCAGGGGCAGACACACGTCAACCCAGTCGGTGGCGCTGCCGCTGAGCCTCGGCGGCTGGGTGGTCGACACGCCCGGTATCCGGTCGTTCGGGCTGGCGCACATCGAACCCGACGACGTGCTGCTGGCGTTCGCCGACCTGGCCGAGGCCATCAAGGACTGCCCCCGCGGCTGCGGGCATATGGGCCCGCCCGCCGATCCGGAATGCGCGCTGGACACGCTGACCGGCCCCGCCGCGGGCCGGGTTGCGGCGGCCCGTCGCCTGCTTGCAGCGCTGCACGACGCCGCCACATACTGACCCCGCACTTCCGCGAGCGCGCGTGTTTGCACACGACACGCCGCAATTTGTGGGCATTTCACGCACACTCGCCGACGACGATTCGCCCTCCGTAGAGTTCGACCGGTGATCGAAGCGGAGTACTTGCGACGTACACGCGCCGGCTATGACGTGACCGCCGCCGCGTATGCAGCGCAGTTTCACGGCCATTTGAACGACAAGCCGCTGGACCTCGCGATGCTGTCGGGTTTCGCCGGACTCGTGCGCCGCAACGGCGCGGAGACGCTGGCCGACGTCGGCTGTGGCACCGGCGCGACGACCGCGATGTTCGCCGAGTTTGGGCTCGACGTCGTCGGTATCGACTTGTCGCCGAACATGATTGCAGAAGCCCGTCGCCTGAACCCAGGACTGGTTTTCCGTGTCGGATCGATGCCGTCACTGGATATCGAGGACGCAGGCGTCGATGCCGTCTGCGCCTGGTACTCAATCGTCCATGTGCCGGATGAATCATTGGCCCAGGTCTTTTCAGAGTTTCATCGCGTGCTCGCGCCCGACGGCCACCTCCTGTTGGCGTTCCAGGTCGGCGAACAGCCGCGTGAATTAGACGAGGCTTTCGGTGATCGTGTCGCGTTGACGTTCTACCGCCGACGACCAGCCGCCGTACATGCTCGCGGCGAGCGGTCTGAACCTGTACGCCCAACTGGTGCGCGAACCCGATGACGACGGATTGGAGAGCACGTCCCAGGCCTACCTAATCGGTAGAAAGAGCCCACTCGAGTAGCTGCGAGCGTGCGCGAATTGCGCACAATTGCGGCGTCGGGATGCAGACACGCACGGTCGCGGAGAAGCGGCTCGGTGGCCTCCGGGCGGGCCTGAGAGAAGGCTGGGAGTGGGCCGGGAGTCCGCTAGTCTCCTTGCTCGTTAACTAAGCTAAGTGTTAAATGGGCTAAGTGAGTGCTGAACGGACAGACAACGACACTTGGGACCTGGCGACGAGCGTCGGCGCGACCGCCACGATGGTCGCCGCGGGCAGGGCCCGTGCCACCAGAGCCAACCTCATAGACGATCGCTTCGCCGAGCCCTTGGTACAGGCCGTGGGCGTCGACTTCTTCACGCGCTGGGCCAGCGGCGAGCTCGCCGCCGCCGACGTCGACGTTCCCGGCTCGTGGTGGGGCATGCAGCAGATGACCGACCTGCTCACCGCGCGCACGCGGTACTTCGACAGATTCCTGACCGACGCGTGCGACGCCGGCATACGCCAGGTCGTGATTCTCGCGTCGGGACTCGACGCGCGCGGATACCGCCTCGCCTGGCCTGCGGGCACCGTTGTCTTTGAGATTGACCAGCCGGAAGTCCTGGCGTTCAAGGTCGCGACGCTCGCCGAGTTGAATGCCGCGCCGACGACCGAGGTGCGGACTGTTCCCATCGACCTCCGCCAGGACTGGCCCGCCGCGCTGCGCGACGCGGGCTTCGACGCAACCAAGCCGTGCGCATGGACGGCCGAAGGCCTGTTGCCGTTCCTTCCCGCCGACGCCCAGGATCGCCTGCTGGACAACATCACCGCGCTCAGCGTCGACGGCAGCCGGCTGGCGACGGAAGTGGCGGTGATGTCGGCACTCGCAGACGGCGATCAGTTCTTCGATTCGATGGACGATGTCACGAAGCGCTGGCGAGACCACGGATTCGACATCGAGCTCGGGGAACTCGGCTACCCGGAGGAGCGAGACGACGTCGCCGACCATCTCGACAGCCGAGGATGGCGTTCGGTTCGCAAGCCGTTGCAGGAGCTGCTCGCCGATGCGGGGCTCCCGAGGATTTCGGAAGTTGACGGCGCGACCGCCTTCCGCGACAACTACTACTGCAC
>JAVRPG010000307.1:0-2522 GCA_032162325.1 Mycobacterium sp.
GACCACGGCGGCCGCTGGATCAGCTGCCGGACCAGCACATTGCTGGCACGGGCCCGGTGCAGCAGATCGCTCAGGACGTCCACCGCACCCAAGATAGACGATCACAAATGCATCATCGACGTTCTCCCATGGATCGTCTCGGCGTACGTGGAGTTTTCTGATGGCATGCAGAACATCCTCATTCTCGGCGGCACCGGCAAGACCGGTCGCCGCATCGCCCGGCGCCTTCGGGCCGCCGGCCGGCCGGTACGGACAGCGTCCCGCAGCAGCGGCGACATCCCCATCGATCTGGACGACCCGGCGACCTGGTCGGCCGCGCTCGACGGCGTCACCGCCGCCTATGTCGTGGAGCCCCGCCGGCAGCCGAGCACGGACGGCCAGGCGGGCATCGCCAGGTTCGTGGCCGAGGCGGTCGCCGCGGGCGTGCGGCGACTGGTGCTGCTGACGGCCCATGGAGTCGACCGCCTCGACGGTCATCCCCTGAAGGCCGCCGAGGAGGCCGTGCGCGGCTCCGGCGCCGACTGGACCATTTTGCGGCCGACCTGGTTCTCGCAGAACTTCAGCGAGGGCTTCTGGCTGTCGGGCATCCTCGACGGGACCCTGTCCCTGCCGACCGGCGACGGGCGTACGCCGTTCGTCGACGCCGAGGACATCGCCGAGGTCGCTGCAGCGGCGCTGACCGATGACCGCCACAGCGGTCAGGTCTACCAGCTGACCGGCCCTCGGGCGATCAGCCTCGGCGAAGCGGCCGACCTCATCGGCAGGACCACCGGACGGACGATCCGGCACGCCGACCTGGACCCCGAGGCCTTCGTCGAGCACCAGGTCGCCAACGGCGTCCCGCCCGCCATCGCGCGGGTGTTCACCGGTCTCTTCACGGCCATCCGCGACGGCTTGGCCGCCGAGGTCTCGGACGGAGTACAACAAGCGCTCGGCCGGCCACCCAAGCCATTCGAGGACTACGTCGCCGAAACCGCCGCCGCAGGCCACTGGAACTGACCGAACACTGACCAAGGACGCGCTTTGGTGGGCACTGTGCGCCGTGGTGCCCACCAGACACGACCGTCCCCACCTGCCCTCGCGAGCCGCGAGCCTGGCCGAGCAACCGTTCGACACTCGGTCACTGGCCTCACGGTGAAGAGGGCCGGTCCTAGGCCTCGCTATTCGGCGTCCTGGCAGACGGCGATCGGCCACGGCTTCGAGCATGGCGGTGTTGCGTGCGCTGATGATCGCGCGACCGTGCCGCCGCATGAGGACCTGGATCCGCCCCGCGCTGATCGGGCGGGTGGGAGGCGCGGCAGCGTGAGCAGGGGTCGGGGGTTGCGTTCGCGCCGTACGGAGCAGGTGCGGCCGCAGAGCGCGCACGCCAGCTGGGTGACCGCCTCGCCGTAGCCGTCGGTTTCGAGCTGCCGCAGGACCCGGACCAGCGCGACCGGGCAGTCCGGTGACGGGGCAGTGAGCGCGTCGGGCCGCGTCCCGTCGGTCGCTGCCATTGGTGTTTTCTCGGGAAGTGACCGAGCGGGTGCGCATCCGTTTGAGCCTGGTCACCTTGGTTACGGTCGTGGTCTACTGACAGAGGAATACGCCGGGGAGACAGTCGAAAGATCCGCTGCGACGCGGCCCACAGGCCCCGTTCAGCGCCTCTCGAGGTCAGCAGGCAAGGCGACCCGGCGCAGCCGGGAGGACCGGCCGCTCGCCGGACCAAGAGGAGATGCTCTTGGCATCTGACACTCGCGTTCCAATCAATCTCTATATCGAGGCCTACCCCGATCCGGACGAAGCCCGAGGCGACTGGGACGCCATCAAGCAACTCGCCGCGGACGACGTGATCAAGGTCGACGGGCTCGTCCTTGTCAGCCTGGGGTGCGATCACGCGGAGAAGGTCACCAAGCACGAGGTCGACCGGGACAACGCGAACCAGGTCGAGACCGCAGTCAACCCGCCACCTTCCTAGGCCCTAGCTGGTGCGCCCAGAAGGCGTTCAGTATCTGAAATCTTGAGGAGAAACCCATGCGGCCACACCGCATACGTCGATCCATCGCCGCGCTCGCGGTCATTGCCCTGCTCGTCGCCCTGGTGGCCTGCACCGACGGCTCCACGCAGAGCCAGCCGAGTTCATCCACGACAACCGCTACGCCGACAAGGTCCGCGCAGGCCGCGGCCTGCGCGGACGCGGCCGCACTGAAGTCGTCGCTGCAGGCCCTCGTGAACGTGAGGCCATTGCAGGACGGTTTGACGTCGCTGAACACCGCGATCACCAACGTCAAGAGCAGCCTGGACAATGCGGAAGCTTCAGCATCGGCGGCCTTGCAGCCCGCCGTGGCGCAGGTCAAGACGGCGTTCGCAGGGCTTCAAGCTGCGGCGAACGGTCTGACCGCCGACAACCTCAAGGAGAGAGCTCCATCGATCGAGCTGGCGCTCAAGCAGGTGCGTACAGCGACATCGACACTCGCCACGACGCTGACGCAGGGCTGTCCCGGCAGCTCGGCAACGCCGTCCTAAAAGCATCTAGTGGTGTGTCT
>JAVRPG010000308.1:0-2530 GCA_032162325.1 Mycobacterium sp.
GTGACGGTGACCAGGTAGTCGCGGACACACAGCAGCCGCTGGTCCTCTTCGAATCCGGTTTCGCCCCGCGCTGGTATGTGCGCCGTCAGGACATCGCCGAGTCGTTTCTCCGGCCAGTCGAGGCTCAAACATTTTGCCCCTACAAAGGATTGGCGAGCTACTACGACGTCGGCGAAAGGAAGCACGCGGCCTGGTCCTACGTCGGGGCCTGGCCCGAAGTGGCGCGTGTGCGCAACCTGGTGTCCTTCGAACCCGACAAGATCGACGTCTATCTCGACGGCAGACAGCTCCACCTCGAACCGGGTCAGACTGTCATCGCGCACGGCGTGGACCGCGGGCTGGATCCCGACGAGATCCTGTCCCACGCAGCGGTTTAGGAGTTAGCGGATGAAGGCTCTGCTCGAAGTAGTCATTCTGCCGGTATCCGATCCCGGATCAAAATCGTCGACGTCAAATCGGCGAGGCTGTTCCGGGCGCCAACTTCTACGCCGACGGCTACACCGGGCGCGCCCGTATCGTCGTCGACCTGGACCACGGCTACCTGCTGGGGGTCACGTTCGTCGGACCGGGCGTGGCCGAACTGCTGCATTCGGCCACCATCGCCGTCGCCGGTCGGGTGCCCATCGATCGGCTGTGGCACGCCGTGCCGTGCTTCCCGACCATCAGTGAAGTGTGGCTGCGGTTGATGGAAGCCCACCGCGACACCCCCGATGCGATGGCGCAGGCAGCCGTGGCTCAACACGAATCGGCGATGACATGACCCGCCCTCGATGTTCCTGCCGTCGCTTAAGGCGCTGGCCGGCAACAGGTCTAGACAACACACGAGAGACGATTCAAGGAGGAATGACATGCTGTTGATACGTGATCACGGTGTAGCCGACTACACGGGGTTGCTCGACATGGACGCTACCGACGTCGGCGTGCTGACTGAGGACGATCGCGCCTGTCGTGACGAACTCGGCGCCTACCTCGTCGGCACCCAGGCGTGGCAGCGATTTGCTGTGTGGCTGCTGCACAGGCATTTTGAGCCCGCCGATGGTGAGATCTTCGTGGAACGTGCCACTGGCGAGCGCGGGCTCGAAACCACCACTGTCCAACGGTCGGTGTTGTCGCCGCAGCAGGTGAATGCGTCGGGAATCCGGTTCGATGCCGATCTCGACTCCGATGTGAGCGTCATCGCCATGGAGTTCGCCGACGCTGCAGACTTCGGCCCCACCTCGCCACTGGGTGCTGACGACGAGACCGTGCTGGCCGGTATCGCCGAACGGCTGCGGGCCCATGACAAGATCGACCGCTTCGGCGTCAAACTGATCCGCAATCCCCTGGCCCTGTCCGAGGATGAGTTGCTGCTCGAAACCTGCGACAGCACCATCCGCACGCTGTACTGCGACAGAAGCTCGCGTGACGCGATCCCCGCCGATCTCGACATTATTGAAACGACGTGGCGGTGGAACGTCGTACAGGGCGCGGGGCAGCCCGTCGTGATGCAGACCTGCGCCGCGGCGTGCGTCCCTGCTGTCGCGGAGGGCCACGACCTCAAACACGGGCATTCCGGAACAGACAACGACGACAATCCCATCGGACCGGTCTATCCGTAGGTTTTCGGCCCAACGGTGACGGCGCAGAGCTCAATGGCGCTCTGCGCCGCGGGATTTGGTGGGCGCAAGCTCGACAAGAAAGACAGGACGTGAATCATGAGCTCGAATCGTGTCAGCCGCTTGAGGATAGCCCTGGCTGGTTGCGCCGCCCTGGTGGCAATCGGGTCGGTAGCCGCAGCATGCGCAAACAATGAGAACCCAGCGCCGTCAACGACGACGACCACCACGACTACTACGACGGCCCCGCCCACCAGCACAGCACCGCCATCACCGACGGAGAAGGGCCTCAGCCCGACGGGAGGCAACTTGTTCACACCCCAAGTCATCGCGCCACCGGCACCGACTGAACCACCCGGCATTCACCGTCACCGCGCCGGATAGCTACACGGACAGGAACATTCATCATGAGCTCGAATCGCACCCGTCTTCACCTGAGTGCTCTGGCCGGCGGGGCGGCCCTCGTCGTCATGGGTGTGGTCACCGCCGGATGCGGCACTGGCGGCAACCAAGCGCCGTCGACGACCTCCACCTCCACGACAACGACCACGACAACGTCGTCGCCGTCGAGCACCGCCGCGCCCGCCCCCGCTCCCACCGAGAAGAGCATCAGCCCTACCGGGGGCAACCTGTTCACACCCGGAGTCAAAGCGCCTCCAGCCCCGGCGGTTCCGCCCGGGCAGCACCCCGGCATCAACGGCGTTCCCTAAACTGTGCCGCCGCTTCTTGTTGAACTGCTTCGGCCTCACCGCCGAACGATCATCGCCATGCTGTCGGCGACGCTGGTGCAGATGGCAATGGCGTTGGCGGTGCCCTGGCCGTTGAAAAGTGTCCTGGACAACGTCGTGGGAAATCATCCAGCGCCGCTGTGGATTTCGTGGCTGCTTCCGGCGCTCGGCGGTAACAGCAAGGTCCACATCGCCGAGGCCGCAGGG
>JAVRPG010000309.1:0-5605 GCA_032162325.1 Mycobacterium sp.
GGGCACCTAACAGTCATGATACGAGGTCGATCTGAGCGGTACCACCTAGTTCGACGCCCGATTCTATGACGGGCGCGGTCGTTGTGAGCCAGCACCTCGTCCAACCAATAATGGTGTGGACGACATCGCTTTGGGCCGGAGGGCAAGGAAGGACAAGGACACGTTGGCGACATTTTTGATCGATCTGTCGCCGAGCGATATGCAGCGCCGACTCGGTGACGCGCTCGCGGTGTATGTCGACGCCATGCGCTACCCGCGCGGTACCGAAGACCAGCGCGCGTCGATGTGGCTGGAGCACACCCACAGGCAGGGCTGGAAGGCCGTCGCGGCGGTTGAGGTTCCGGATCAACAAGACATGACCGACCATTCGGCAGGGGCGTTGGCCGCCGCTCCGATGCTCGGGGTCGCGTACGGGTACTGCGGGGCGCCGGACCAGTGGTGGCAGCAGCAGGTGATACAGGGCCTCTACCGGGTCGGCGCCGACACAATGCGGATCGCCGAGCTGATGACAAGCTACTTCGAGCTGACCGAGCTACACATCGCGCCGCGTGCGCAGGGCCGCGGCCTCGGCGAGGCGCTGGCCCGACGGCTGCTCTCCGACCGCGCTGAGGCACACGTACTGCTGTCGACACCGGAGATCAACGGCGAAGCCAACCGGGCGTGGCGGCTGTACCGGCGGCTCGGGTTCGGCGACATCATTCGCGGCTACCACTTCGCGGGCGATCCGCGCGCGTTCGCGATCCTGGGCCGGGCATTGCCACTGTGATACTGCCGTCTGGCACGATGACCACGTGCCCGTCCGTTCCCGCCGGATGCGAAAGCTCGCCGTCGCGTTGCTGCTGCTGCTCGTCGTGCCGATGGCGGTGGGCTGCGTTCGGGTCAGGGCGTCGATCACGGTGTCGCCGGACGACCGGGTGTCGGGTCAGATCGTCGCGGCGGCCAAACCGCGCAACGCCGACGACAAGGGCCCGCAGCTGCTCAACAACCTGCCGTTCGCCCAGAAGGTGGCGGTCTCCGACTACAACCGCGATGACTACGTCGGCTCGCAGGCCGTCTTCTCGGACCTGACCTTCGCCGAAGTGCCCCAGTTGGCCAACATGAACCGGGACGCCGCGGGCGTCGACATCTCGCTGCGCCGCGCAGGCGACCTGGTCATCCTCGAGGGCCGCGCCGACCTCACCTCGCTCAACGACTCCGAGGCCGACGTGTCGCTTTCGGTGTCGTTCCCCGGCGAAGTCACGTCGACCAACGGCGACCAGGTGTCTTCCGAAGTCGTCGAATGGAAGCTGCGGCCCGGAGTGGTCAGCACGATGAGCGCCCAGGCCCGCTACACCGACCCCAGTGCCCGCTCGTTCACCGGCGCGGCAATCTGGCTTGGCGTGGGATCGTTTCTGGTGGCCGCGATCATCGGCGGTCTGGCGTACGCGAACCGGGACCGGTCGCCGCGCCTGACCTGAACCTGAATCGTCAGCGGATGCCCCTGGTGGATCGGTGCCCTGCCTTGGTACAAAACCCGTTGCACGCTCTACTCTGAATGCACTCGGGGCCGAGTACACAGACGTAGGCGAAGACTTTCGGAAAGGGGCGCCCGCTGAGCGTGGATGCAGCGGCACCGTCAGCAGTCGAGTTGACCAGCGCCGTCACCGACCAATTGCGCGAGTATCTCCGCGAGCGTCGCAGCGATGTCGCGTACATCGGCGCCGACTACGCGGAGCTCACCGCCGCCCTCGAGGAATTCGTGCTGCGCGGTGGTAAGCGGCTGCGCCCGGCGTTCGCCTACTGGGGCTGGCGTGCGGTGGCAGATCCCGTCCGGGATCCCGTCGATCCGTCGATTCTGCGGCTGTTCTCCGCCTTGGAGTTGCTGCATGCGTGCGCGCTGGTGCACGACGATGTGATCGACGCCTCGGCCACCCGCCGCGGGCTGCCGACCGTGCACCGACTGTTCGCCGACAAGCACCGCCGCAGCAACTGGCGCGGGTCGTCCGAGCAATTCGGGATGTCGGCGGCGATTCTGCTTGGCGATCTCGCGCTGGTATGGGCCGACGACATCGTCGCGACCACCGACCTGTCGGTCGAAGCCCACCAGCGGGAGCGGCGCGTCTGGTCGGCCATCCGCACCGAAGTGCTCGGCGGGCAGTACCTCGACATCGTCGCCGAATCCAGCGGCGCCGAGTCGGTGGCATCGGCGATGACGGTCAACATCTACAAGACCGCGTCGTACACGATCTCCCGACCATTGCAGTTCGGCGCGGCGGCCGCGGCCGACCGCCCCGACGTGCTCGCCGCCTTCCACGAGCTCGGAACGAGCCTGGGCGTGGCGTTCCAGCTGCGCGACGACGTGCTCGGCGTGTTCGGGGACCCGGCGGTCACGGGCAAGCCGTCCGGCGACGATCTGCGCTCCGGCAAGCGCACGGTGCTACTGGCTGAGGCCGTCGAGCGGGCCCAGAGGGTGGACCCCGTCGCCGCCAAGCTTCTGCGCACCTCGATCGGAACCGAGCTGTCCGATGCCCAGGTGAAGGAACTGTGTCTGGTCATCGAATCGGTGGGCGCGCTTGCCGCGGTCGAGGACCGCATCGACACGCTCACCCGCCGCGCTCTCGAGATCCTCAACGCCGCGCCGATCGACGTCTTGGCGAAGGTCGGCCTCTCCGAGCTCGCCAGATTGGCCGCGAACCGGTCCGCCTAGGAGCATGACAACCCCGACGCCGACGCAGGCCCCGAAATCCGGGCCGGCGCATCATCCTTGGAGGCTGACGTCGTTCGCGACGTCACCTCGGGCACGACCGGCACTGCTGGGCGCGCTGGGTGCCGTGCTGATCACCGCGGGCGGGCTCGGCGCGGGCAGCACCCGGCTGCACGATCCACTTCTTGAGTCGCTGCACCTGTCCTGGCTTCGGTTCGGGCACGGGCTAGTGCTGTCGTCGGTGCTGCTGTGGATAGGCGTGGCACTGATGCTGATCGCCTGGCTGTGGCTGGGCCGCCGAGTGATCGACCGCACCGCAACCGAATACACGATGGTGGCGACGACCGGATTCTGGCTGGCGCCGCTTTTGCTGTCCGTTCCTGTGTTCAGTCGCGACACCTATTCGTATCTGGCGCAGGGCGCACTGCTGCGCGACGGCTTCGACCCGTACGTCGTCGGCCCGATTGACAACCCGAACTCGTTGCTGGACAACGTGAGTCCGATCTGGACGACGACGACCGCACCGTACGGGCCTGGGTTCATTCTGGTCGCGAAGTTCGTCACCATGCTCGTCGGCAACGACGTGGTGGCAGGAACCATGCTGCTGCGGCTGTGCATGCTGCCCGGCCTGGCCCTGCTGATCTGGGCGGCGCCGCGGGTGGCCCGCCATGTCGGCGGCGACGGCCCGGCCGCGCTGTGGATCTGCGTGTTGAACCCGTTGGTGATCATTCACCTCATGGGTGGCGTACACAACGAGATGCTGATGGTCGGCCTGATGATGGCCGCCCTTGCGTTGACATTCAGCGGTCACCACATATCTGGCGTCAGCATGATCGCTGTCGCCGTGGCGGTGAAAGCCACGGCGGGACTCGCACTTCCATTCATGGTGTGGGTGTGGACGCGTGATCTTCGATACCGGCGGGGGTACCCGCCGGTGAAGGCGTTCGCGGTGGCCACGGCCGCGTCGGCGCTGATATTCGTTGCGGTGTTCGCCGTGTTGTCCTGGCTGGCCGGCGTCGGCCTTGGCTGGCTGACCGCGCTGGCCGGGTCGGTCAAGATCATCAATTGGCTGACGGTGCCGACAGCCGCGGCGAATCTGATCAACGTGTTCGGCAGCCTGCTGTTCCCGGTGAACTTCTACGCGGTGCTCGATGTCACGCGGATCAGCGGGATCGCGATCATCGCGATCTCACTTCCGTTGCTGTGGTGGCGGTTTCGCCACACCGACCGCGAGGCGCTGATCGGCATCGCATTGGTGATGGGCGTGGTGGTGCTGTTCGTCCCTGCCGCGCTGCCGTGGTATTACACCTGGCCGTTGGCGGTAGTGGCCGCGCTGGCGCAGTCGCGGCAGGCGATCGCGGCGATCGCGGGTTTGTCGACGTGGATCACGGTGATCTGGAAGCCCGACGGTGCGCACGGCATGTACTCGTGGATACACGTGCTGCTGGCGACGGCATGCGCTGCGGTGGCCTGGTATTCGCTCTACAAGGCGCCTGAGCCCAGGACGCCACGACCGCGAGCGGTCAGTATGCCATCGCCTGGGCCCGACGCACCACTTCCCGGGCCTGATGCGAGTGCAACGCATCGACCGGCCGGGCATTAGCCTGCTGTTCGGTCGCGCCGTCGGTTCTGATGGTCAGTGACGGGTCGGGCGTGAACAACCAGCGCACGATTTCCGTGTCGCGGTAGCCGCCGTCGTGCAGCACCACGAGCAAACCGGACAGACTCTTCACCACCTGCCCGGTCTCGTCGAAGAAGGCCTGAGGCACGACCACCACGCCCTCGCGCCGCACGGCGACCAGGTGCCCTTCCCGCAGCTGCTGGTGCACCTTCGTCACTGGAATCCCGAGTAAATCGGCAACGGCGGGTAGGTCGTAGACGGCCTCGCCGGGGTCAAGAACGTCGTCGGCGGCCGGAATGCTGCTCACCGCACCGAGTCTAAGACGAATCGGCCTGCTCGTAACATGTCTTCGGTGGAGGCCTACCAGCAATCTGACCCACTCGTTGGGGCCGTGCTGGACGGGCGGTACCGGGTCGAGGTGATGATCGCTACCGGCGGCATGTCCGCGGTGTACCGCGGGCTTGACCTGCGGCTGGACCGGCCGGTGGCCCTGAAGATCATGGATTCCCGGTATGCCGGCGACAACCAGTTTCTCACCCGGTTCCAGCGTGAGGCACGGGCGGTCGCAAGACTGAAGGATCCCGGCCTGGTGGCGGTCTACGACCAGGGCATCGACGGCCAGCACCCGTTTCTGGTGATGGAGCTCATCGAGGGCGGCACGCTGCGCGAACTGCTGCGGGAGCGCGGCCCGATGCCACCGCACGCCGTCGCCGCTGTGCTCCGCCCTGTGCTCGGCGGCCTGGCAGTGGCACACAGCGCCGGGCTGGTGCACCGCGACATCAAGCCGGAGAACGTGCTGATCTCCGACGACGGCGACGTGAAGATCGCCGACTTCGGTCTGGTGCGGGCGGTCGCCGAAGCCAAGATCACCTCTACCAGCGTCATTTTGGGCACTGCGGCCTACCTCTCGCCGGAGCAGGTCAGCACGGGCGACGCCGGACCGCGCAGCGATGTCTACTCCGTCGGCATCCTGGCCTACGAGCTGCTGACCGGTGTCACGCCGTTCACCGGTGACTCGGCACTCGCGGTCGCATACCAGCGGATGGACAACGACGTCTCGCCTCCGAGCGCGGTGATCGCTGGTGTGCCAGCGCAATTCGACGAGCTGGTGCTGCACGCCACCGCGCGCGAACCCGCCGATCGCTACGCTGACGCCCACGACATGGGCGCCGAACTCGACGCGATCGTCGACGAACTTGGCGTGCCCTCGTTCCGGGTGCCCGCGCCGCACAACTCGGCGCAGCACACCTCGGCCACTCTGTACCACAGTCAATCGCAGGCCCAGCACGCCACCACCGAAA
>JAVRPG010000310.1:0-9082 GCA_032162325.1 Mycobacterium sp.
GAAAGGTCCACTGGTTAACCTTCGAGCCGATCAGGGTCGCGATCGCGGCGTTGGCTTTGCCATGGGTGCCGAAGATGATCGCGATGATGAATTCGGCTTCGCCGCCGAGGGCCCACGCCACCGAAATTGCAAAGTGAATCTGAACGTCTTGCGCTGGGAGTGTCCAGACCTACATTGCGAATCCCAGCAAGCGCGGGGCATCCCTCGCAATCTTCAACTGGACGAGACAATACCGCCACCGCCAGGTACGACAGTGCCAGAAGCGCGAACGCGCCGCCGTGGCCGCCGACGTCGACCAGCGCGGCGTAGCTGCCGTAGACCGCCAGCGTCGCGACGTCCGTCGACATGCCGGCCAGCGACGTGACCGTCGCCCTGGCCGGACCCGAGATGCTCCCCTGTAGGCGGGTGTCGGCGACGACGGTGGCGAGCTGGAAGATGCCGAACGCCGCCGCGAGTGCGACCACCCCGAGCGGGTGTCCCGACAGCGCGCCGACCGCCGTCAGCGCGGCGCCGCAGCAGATGAGCCCCGCCAACGTCGTCGAACTCAGCCGCGCGGCCCGGCTGCGAGCAGGCCACCCGCCGCGGCGCCGGCCCAGACCACCACCATCAGCAGTGCGACGTCATTGTCGGAGACCCCGATGCTCTCGATCAGAAGCGGGGTGTATTCGTCGAGCGCCCCCCACACCGACGCGACGACCGCAACGAGGATCACCGTAGCCCGCACCGGGCGCGACCGTCGTGCCTCGGCCAGACCGGCCGCCAGCGTGCCCGCCCAACCCCGTTCACTCTCGTCTAGCAGTCGAATCCTATTCTCCGGGAACAGCATTGCGGCTACCGATGCCAGCAGACATACGGCGACGCTGGCCGCACCGACCGCGGGAAAGCCACCGGCCGCGATGACTGGGGCCGCGACCGCGCCCGAGCACATCGCGGCCACCACTCCCACCACTTGGCCGCGTCCCATCAGGGCCGCGTACTTCTCGGTCGAGTCAACCCGCTGTAGTTCCTCGTACACCAGCGCCTCCAGCGCGCCGGACGTCAGCGCCGACTTCAGGCCCGACAGCAGGAACCCCAGCGCGAACACCCAAAAACCCGGAGCCGCCACCCACAACCCGAATGCGACCGCCGTCAGCAGCGGGCCGATTACCAGTAGCCGTCGGCGTGACGTGGCGTCGGCCCAGGCGCCCGACGGGACCTCCAGCACGACGCTGGACACCGACCAGATGACGAACAGGGACGAGATCTGCCAGACGGCCAGCCCGCTATCGCTGAACAACAGCGTGTACACCGGGTACAGCAGCACGAAGTCGTCGAGAAACAGATACGCGTACAGAACGCCGGCCAGCCGGCGATGAGTTTCGCTGGGGTCTAGCGGTCTATATCAACATCGCCAGTTCATGCGTCCAGAGTATTTGAAGGAGTGGTAACGATGGAGGCAGACCGCATTGCCTACCCAACACCCGAGATCGTTGACCGGGCCGCCTGGCAGGCCGAGATCGACCGGTTGCTGGTGCGGGAAAAGGCACACACTCGCGAGGGCGACGCGATCGCGGCTGCGCGGCGGTCGCTGCCGATGGTCGAGGTGGACGCTCAGGTTCCGCTCGTCGGCGCTGAAGGTCAGGTGCCACTGGTCGACGTCTTCGAGGGACGCGGGCAATTGCTCGTCTACTTCCACATGTGGCACGACGGCAACGCCGCGGCGGACCAGTGCGAAGGTTGCACATTCTTCACCGGGCACGCGCTAGAGCTGTCGTATCTGCACAGCCGCGACGTCACCTACGCGACGTTCTGTCAGGGCACCTACGACGAGAGCGCGCGATACCGCGACTTCATGGGCTGGCAGATGCCGTGGTACTCCGCACGCGACTCGGGAGACGCGTTGCTCGCCGGGCGCGAGTTCGGCTGGTATGGGTGCTACCTGCGCGACGGTGACCGCGTGTTCGAAACGTACTGGACCACCAGTCGCGGTGTTGAGGCCGGTGCCACCAGCTATCACCTGCTGGATCTGACGCCCTACGGCAGGCAGGAACGTTGGGAGGACTCGCCGGACGGCTGGCCGCAGCCCATCGACCCCAGCGCCGGTGACCAGTTCCGCACCGACGGACGGCCCACCTCGCAGTGGTCCCGACTCGAAGCAGGCCGGTCCGACGACCTTTCCGGCTAGTGGGAGCCAGGGCCTGAGCCGAGTCCGGGAACGATGTCGGCGAGGCTGAAGGTGAGTGGCTGTTCGAGTTGGGTATAGGTGCATGAGCGTGGATCGCGGTCGGGACGCCAGCGGTTGAACTGCGCGGTGTGGCGGAACCTTTCACCTTCCATGTGGTCGTAGCGGACCTCGACCACCCGCTCGGGTCGCAGCGGGACGAACGATAGATCCTTGCCGGCGTTCCAGCGCGAGCCTTCGTTCCGACGGGGTGTACGTTCGCCCGCCATGTGGGCGGCCCAATTCCACGGGTGGGCATCGAAACTCGTGACGAGGGGCTGCAACTCAGCGAATAGTCGCCGCCGTTCGGCCATCGGGAAGGCGCCGATGACGCCGACCGATGCGAGGGTGCCGTCGTCCTTATGGAGCCCGAGCAGCAGTGAGCCGATCGCGTCGTCACCGGACTTGTGCACCCGGTAGCCGGCGACCACGCAGTCGACGGTCCGCACGTGCTTGATCTTGAACATGACGCGCTTGTCGGGCTGATAGGTGATCGTCAGCGGCTTGGCCACCACCCCATCGAGACCCGCCCCCTCGAACTCCTCGAACCATCGTTGCGCGATGGCCAGATCGGTGGTCGCGGGCGTGACGTGGATCGACGGGCCAGCGCCGGCCAGGGCGTCGACGAGGGCGGCGCGACGCTCGGAGAACGGTCGCCCGGTGTAGTCGTCACCGTCGAGGGCGAGCAGGTCGAACGCGATGAACGAAGCCGGCGTCTGCGCTGCGAGCATTCGCACGCGCGAATCGGCAGGATGAATGCGCTGCTGCAGGGATTCGAAGTCCAATCCGTGGTCGGTGGCGATGACGATCTCACCGTCGATCACGCAACGTTGCGGCAATTCGGCGGTGACCGCCGCCACCAGTTCGGGAAAGTAGCGCGTCATCGGCCGCTCGTTGCGGCTGCCCAGCTCGACCTCTTCGGAGTCGCGGAAGCATATCGACCTGAACCCGTCCCACTTCGGCTCGTAGGACGCGCCGGGCGGGATCGAAGTCACCGATCTGGACAGCATCGGCGACACCGGCGGCATGACGGGCAGCTTCATCGGCTCATTCTCGCGTCTCGGCGGCGACATTGCCCGGGTTCGACGGTCTACGAATCACCTCGCGAATATTGCGGTTCTCTTCATCTCAAACAATCTGCCCCTGGCTCCGCTTCAACGCGATGATGCGCGTGAAGTGATACTGGAAGTAATAAACGTTAAAGAAAAAGGTCATGACCCCGCTGAGCGTCAAGCCCAACGGTTCCGCGACATTGTAGTGTTCCTCGATCGAGGACTTCATGCTGAACGAAGCGACAATCCACAATACTAAACCACCGATGTTCGGAATCACTCCCAGTGTCTGTAGATTCTCATCCGGGAAAGCACCCAAGATGCCTGCCGCGATCAACAGCACGAACGCCGGGCACAAACAAAGAAGCGCTTTGCTGGACCGTTGCACCTTCTTCACCCATATTGCTTCCTCGATCACCCACGCCCACCCAAAGAGTCCGCACGTCAGTATTGCCAGCAACAAGACGATTACCCAGTGCAGGGATGGTGGCGGTGGATACGGTGAGGGCTGCATCGCCGCAACAGCCACAGGGGCCGGCGCTGCTGCTGGCACCGCCATATTGCCGATGACCTGCGAAACCAGGAACCAATGCTCCATTCCTTCGCGGCGGCAAAGGTCTGTCAGCAGAATATTTCCGGAAGCCACGGAGCGCTGCAACTCTGCCAGCGAATACGGCCCATACTCCTGAATCTCGCGCTTAATGAAATAATTCACAATCCCTCCGCTGCTAGGCGAACTGTTCACCCTTTGCGTCCTGGCTGAGCCGCTTCCACGTCGACCTTCAGATACCCGGCCTTTCCCACGCGCCCTCCGCACGTTTCGCACAATAATGTGAGGCACATCGGTTTGCATTTCCTGGGTCGCCCGCCGGTGTGCCGTCGCCGTCTTTCTGTTTCGCCACCGCTACCCGATCAACCGACAAATACCCGCTTGGCCGACCCTTCGCGAACATCCATCACACCGCAGCACGAGAACTTTCGGCACAGCCCTGATTTTTCTGGGCCTGCCGGTCCACTCCACCGCCGATTACGACCGCGAGCTGGCGGCGGCCAACGACTGGATGCCCACGCCAACGCTGGGAACGACGTAGAGCACGACGCCGCTGCGGCCGCGGGCAAGATTTCGGGCCGCGAGGTTGGGCCGATATCCGAGTTGGGCGGCCGCCTTACGGCACCGCTGCCTGAAGTCTTGGCCGAGGTACGCCCTTCGACGTTGTTCAACACGTGGCTCACCGTTGCCGTCGACACGTTGGCCAACCGCGCGACGTCTGCCTTAGTCTTAGTTGGCCGAGCCACTTCATCGACGCTCACCCGGACACCTCCACTGAACCTCAACGCTGCCGACGGACCGTATTTCGCAGCCGTGACGACTATGGCACCTCGCTGCCGGAGGACGTCAGGTTACACGGGCAACGACCCGTCCGGGGTGGAGGCAAGTGGCGACGGCGTGGAGCTGAAGCGGGGCGTCGGTGTCGCCGCGAGGGGAGCCGCGACCGGCAGTCTGCTGTGGTCATCGTCATCCCAGGGGATGCGCGGCAGGCCCAAGCGTCCGAGCCGCCGGAATGACCGCGAGACGATTGCCAGGGACAATGACTCGATCCGGCTGGCGCGAGCGTTTACAGCGGTTCGCCTATCCGAGGCCCGGAACGATGTCGCGGAGGCTCCCGGGCGTCGGCTGCTCAAGCTGTGCGTATGTACATGAGCTTGGATCGCGGTCTGGTCGCCACCGGCTGAATTGCGCTACGTGGCGGAACCTTTCGCCTTCCATGTAGTCGTACCGCACCTCGACGACTTTCTCCGGCCTCAGCGGCACGAAGGAGAGGTCCTTGCCGGCGTTCCATCGTGACGCCTCGTTCTTCCGCGGTGTCCTCTCCCCGGCCTCATGCGCAACCCAGTTCCACGGATGCTCCTCGATGTCCATGACAAGTGGCTGCAACTCGGCCAACAGACTGCGGCGCTTCGTCATTGGGAAGGCGCCAATGACACCTACGGACGCCAGGATGCCGTCCTCTTTGTACAGTCCGAGTAGGAGTGAACCGATCGCGTCGCCGCTCGACTTGTGTGTCCGGTAGCCGGCCACGACGCAGTCTGCGGTTCGCTCGTGTTTGATCTTGAACATCACGCGCTTGTCGGGCAGATAGGGGATATTGAGTGGCTTGGCAATAACACCGTCCAAGCCCGCTCCCTCGAATTCCGAGAACCAGCGCTCGGCGGTACCCACGTCGGTGGTCGCAGGCGTGACGTGGAAGGACGGACCTGCGTCGGCGAATGCATCGACCAGCGCTGCGCGGCGTTCGGTGAAGGGGCGCTTGGTGTAGTCGTCGTCACCAAGCGCGAGTAGGTCGAAAGCGATGAAGGACGCCGGGGTCTTCTTCGAGAGCATTCGCACACGACTGTCTGCCGGGTGTACGCGCTGTTGCAGCGCCTCGAAGTCGAGGCCGTCGTTAGCGGCGACGACGATCTCGCCATCAATGACGCAGCGGTGGGGCAGCTCAGCGGTGGCAGCTTCCACCAACTCGGGGAAGTAGCGTGTCATCGGTCGTTCGTTCCGGCTGCCGAACTCCACGTCATCGCCATCCCGGAAGCAGATCGACCGAAACCCATCCCACTTGGGTTCATATGAGGCTCCCTCTGGGATGTTCTTCACCGCCTTGGCGAGCATTGGACGTACGGGCGGCGTAACCGGCAGCTTCATCGACTCATTCTTACGCCTCGGCGAATGGATCTGATTGCTCGAGTCGCTGGCGTGCTTCATCGCCGCGCTTCCGGAGGTGCTTGAGGTTTTCCCCTAGTGCCGCGACCTCACCGAGCCAGCCCTTGTCGTGAGCCTCGGTGAGACGGTCCTCGGCGTTTGTGGTCATCTCCTCGATGCGGCCAAGCTGGGCCGGGTCGACGCGAAGGAAACGGCAACGGGTGCAAGCGTGTTCATGAACACACGGGGTGCCGTAAGGCCGGTGGCATTCTCCGAGCGCCACTCGGCGGAGCTCTGTTGCTGCGAAGTGCATCGAAGAGGGCGCTGGCGGCTTCATCCGGTATCGCACGCCATGTTGGACGTGGTGTCTTTTGCCGGTAGTTCGCTCGCTTGTGAACGGCGAAGTTCTCCATCGGGTTGTGATGGGCGTTCGGGCGTCCCCCACCGCGAACCCGTTGAGCGGGAACGGGATTGACTAACGGGCCTAGATCCGCGGCGCATGCGTGTCCGTAGAAGCCCGAGAGTACCGAGAGCTGGTGATTGATGGTTCGCGCAGCGCAGTTCTCCGACGGCTCAGCCTTGCCAGTTATCGGATTGACCGACCCGGGTGCTGGCCGATCCGAGCGGCGACGCAGCCGCTGTGGATTGGGCGTCTCTCGGAGATACTCGACGAAGTCGCGGACGTCGACCCGCTCGGCACGATCCCATGCAATCAGCCGGTCATGCAGAAACCGGAACCACCGCAGTAGGTCATACGCGTAACTTCGAGGTGTGGACGGACTGCAGTCAGAGGCTGCTAGCTCGCGAAGGTACGACGAGGCAGCAACGTGCTCAACATCCGGGAAGACGACCCGCCAGGCCAAACCGGTGGGGGAGTATTTGACGCAGCCGAGCTCGGTCATGAAAGCATCCTCCATTTTTGGTCCCTCTGACGTGCGGAGATCATGGAAAGTTCAGTCAACTAGACGTGCGCTGGTGTTCCGCGACGGCGACGACGTCGTGCTGCTGTCCCGGAGCGGCAAGGATCTGGGCCGGTACTTTCCGGAGCTGGTCGAGGCGCTGCGCGACGAGCTGGCGCCGCGGTGCGTGCTCGACGGGGAGGTGGTCGTGCCGCGTGAGATCGGCGGGCGCATCCGGCTGGACTGGGAGTCGTTGTCCCAGCGCATTCACCCGGCCGCGAGCCGGATCAAGATGCTGGCGAAGCAGACGCCCGCGCATTTCATCGGCTTCGACGCCCTGGCCACCGGCGACCAGTCGCTTCTGAAGGCGCCGTTCCGGGTTCGCAGGCACGCCTTGTCCGAATTGGTGAACGAGAAGCAGTGGTGCCACGTCACGCGCACCACCGAGGATCCCGAGCAGGGCGCGCAGTGGCTCGATACGTTCGAGGGCGCCGGCCTGGACGGGGTGATCGCGAAGAAGCTCGACGGCCCCTATCTGCCCGGCAAGCGGGAGATGGTCAAGGTCAAGCACGCACGCGACGCCGACTGCGTGGCCATCGGTTACCGAATCCACAAGAGCGGCGAGGGCGTCGGGTCGATCCTGCTCGGGCTGCACCGCGACGATGGCGAACTTCAGATGGTTGGCGGTGCCGCATCGTTCACCGCCAAGGACAGGCTCAAGCTGCTGGCCGACCTCGAGCCGCTGCGCAAGGGCGACGAGGTTCTCGACGGCGAGCCCAGCCGGTGGAACTCGGCAGCCGACAAGCGATGGATCCCGGTGCGGCCTCAGAAGGTGTGCGAGGTGGCCTACGACCAGATGGAGGGCAACACGGTGCACGGCCAACGATTTCGGCACGCGGTGAAGTTCATCCGATGGCGGCCGGATCGAGATCCAAAGAGCTGTACCTTCGACCAGCTCGACGTGCCGCTGAACTACGACCTGTACGACGTACTGGAGTCCTGAAATGGCAACGCCCGCACAAGAACTCGATGTCGACGGAGTCAAGGTCCGACTGACAAACCCGGACAAGGTCTACTTCCCGAAGCTGGGCTCAGAGGGCACGAAGCGCAAGCTCGTCGAGTACTACCTTGCCGTTGCGTCCGGGCCGATGCTGACCGCATTGCGGGATCGCCCAACGCACTTGCAGCGCTTTCCCGACGGGATCGACGGCGAGGAGATCTACCAAAAACGCATCCCCCAGAAGCATCCCGACTATCTGGAGACATGTCTCGTGTCGTTTCCATCCGGCCGCACCGCTGATGCGTTGAAGGTGACGCACCCGTCGGCGATCGTGTGGGCGGCGCAGATGGGCACCATCACGCTGCATCCGTGGCAGGTGCGCTGCCCGGACACCGAGCATCCCGACGAGCTGCGCGTCGACCTGGATCCGCAGCCCGGCACGGGTTTCAGGGAGGCCAGCGCGATCGCGGTCGACGTGCTCAAGCCGATCCTCGACGAACTCGGCCTGGTCGGCTACGCGAAGACCTCCGGTGGCCGCGGGGTGCACGTGTTCCTGCGGATCAAGACGGACTGGGATTTCATCGCGGTTCGCCGGGCCGGCATCGCGCTGGCCCGCGAGGTCGAGCGACGGGCGCCCGATGCCGTGACGACGTCGTGGTGGAAGGAGGAACGCGGCACGCGACTGTTCATCGACTACAACCAGAACGCCCGCGACCGCACGTTCGCGTCGGCCTACTCGGCGCGCAAGACCCCCATCGCGACGGTGTCGACGCCGCTCACGTGGGATGAGTTGCGCGACGCCGACCCCGACGACTACACCATCGCCACGGTGCCGAAACTGGTTGCAGGCCGCGATGATCCATGGGCTGAGATCGATTCGAGGGCCCAGTCGCTCGAGCCGCTGCTGCAGATGGTCAAGGCCGACGAGGAACGCGGGCTTGGCGACCTCCCTTATCCGCCCAACTATCCGAAGATGCCGGGCGAACCGCCTCGCGTGCAACCCAGCAAGAAGGTGGCGGCAAACTGGGATGACGAGGGAAACAGGCTGTGATCCGGCCCTGGCATGGCAGACCCGGTTGCGTGCGGGTCGATCCGGGCACCCAACTTGCCGAACGCGGTGTCGGCGTGGATGACCACCACCCGGTCATCTTGGCGGACCTGCGCGAAGCTCAACCCCACGCAGGCCGCGACGGTGGTTTTGCCGATCCGGGTCGGCTGGGTGGTGGTCATGGACCATAA
>JAVRPG010000311.1:0-4264 GCA_032162325.1 Mycobacterium sp.
ACTGCGGATTCGGTTGGTTCTACTACGATTTCGGCACCGCTGTGTCCTTCATCGAAGACGACCCCGCCCTTGGAGAGTGGCAGGACTCCTGGCTCACCGGATACCGCAGCCGCCGCGCGATCGCCGCAGCCGACGAAGCCATGCTGGCGTCGTTTGTGTTGTTACGCCGACTGCTGTTGCTGGCCTGGATGGGCACGCACAGCCATTCCAAGGAGTCCCGCACCAAGGCGATCACATACGCCGAGGGCAGCTGCACACTCGCCCAGCGCTATCTCAGTTCCAACGGCCGCAATCTGATCTGACCAAAGGACACGAATATGTTCACCTCACTTCAAGGCCGGTCCGCCATCGTCACCGGGGGCAGCAGGGGCATCGGCCGCGGTATCGCCGAGACGTTCGCGGCCGCCGGCATCGACGTGCTGGTGACCGCGCGCAACCAGGCCGACCTGGACACGACGGTGGCCGGCCTCGCAAAGCAGCCCGGGCGAGTCAGCGGGTTGGCCGCCGATGTGACCGATCCCGAGGATTGTCGTCGCGCGGTCCAGACCGCCGTCGAGCGGCACGGCGGTCTGGACATCGTCTGCGCCAACGCAGGCATCTTTCCGTCCGGCAGGCTCGAGGACCTCACGCCCGACGACGTCGAGCAAGTGCTCGCGGTGAACTTCAAGGGGACCGTGTTCATTGTCCAGGCCGCGCTTTCGGCGCTCGCCGCGAGCCAACGCGGCCGGGTGATCATCACGTCCTCGATCACCGGTCCCATCACCGGTTACCCCGGCTGGTCGCATTACGGGGCCAGCAAGGCCGCCCAGCTCGGATTCCTACGGACCGCCGCAATTGAGTTGGCACCGAAGCAGATCACCATCAACGCGGTTCTGCCTGGCAACATCATCACCGAAGGCCTCATTGAAATGGGCCAGGAATACATGGACCAAATGGCGTCCGCAGTGCCGGCCGGGCGTCTGGGCAGCGTCGCCGACATCGGGCATGCGGCGCTGTTCTTCGCCACCGACGAGGCGGCCTACATCACGGGTCAGTCGCTTGTCGTGGACGGTGGTCAGATCCTGCCGGAGTCCCATATGGCGATCGCTGAGCAGTGATCCTCCGTTAAAATTGGTCGTACCAAATCTGGGGAAGGAGGACCGGTGCCTACGCCAAGCGAGGTATTGCGGCGCCGGATCGTTGCCGATATCAACGCCGGCGAGCCCGGTGCGAAGCTCGGCAGCGAACGCGACCTCGCCGAGCGTTACGGCACCAGCCGCTCCAGTCTGCGCCAGGTGCTGGCGGCGTTGGAAGAAGCCGGCCTGATTCACCGGGTGATCGGCCGATCGGGCGGCATCTTCATCAGCCACGGACAGGTTCAACGCAGCCTGTCCGACGTGGTCGGCGTGCCTGCTTTCCTTGCGAACCAGGGCTACGTCGCCGGGACCCGCGTGCTGTCCACGAAAATCGGGGCGCCCCACCGAACCACGCAGAAGGCTCTGCGTATCGGCGACAACGACTACGTGATCGAGATTCAGCGTGTCCGCCTGGCCGACGGATCTCCCATCTCGCTGGAACTCGCGCAGTTTCCCGCGGACGCGTTCCCTGGATTACTCGAACGGCAGCTCGGCGGCTCGATATACGAAATCCTTGAAACCCATTACGGTCTCGTCACCGCCCGCGCCGAGGAGCGGATCGAGGCGGTAAACGCCACACCAGACGAAGCTTCGCTACTGGGCATCAAACCCAAGTCGGCATTGCTCCTCATCACCCGCATCGCCTACGACCAGCACGGAACACCGTGCGAGTTTTCACGCGACCTGTTCCGGGGTGACCGCACGCGTCTCGCCGTCACCGTGCAGGGGCGTGGAGTCGGGACTCAATCCCCCGTGGACACCGCGTCGGTGGCCTTGCAAAGGCAGGAAGTTCAGACCAAGGCAAGCTGAGGGCATGGCACCCGGAGCGGGCAGGTTCGCGCCGAGCCCGTCGGCCGACCTGCACATCGGCAACCTGCGCACAGCCATATTGGTGTGGCTGTTCGCCCGGTCGACCGGGCGTCGCTTCCTGATGCGCGTCGAGGATCTCGACGACCGCACGCATTCCGATGTGGCCCGCCGGCAACTCGACGATCTGGCGGCCATCGGCTTGACGTGGGATGAGCCGGCCGAGTGGCAGTCCGAGCATCCGCAGCGCTATGACTCAGTCGTCGACGAACTGGCTGGCCGCGGCCTGCTGTACGAATGCTATTGCAGCCGAAGGGATATCGCCCAGGCGCCGCGAGCGCCGCATGCCCCGCAGGGCGCGTATCCGGGGACGTGTCGAGATCTCACGGACGCCGAACGTGAGACCCGCCGGCGCGAGACGGGGCGGCCCGCCGCGTTGCGGCTGCGCACCGACGAGATCGTCTATACGGTCCACGACCTGCTGCACGGTGAGTACACCGGCATCGTCGACGACTTCGTGGTCCGACGCGGTGACGGCGTCGCGGCCTACAACCTCGCGGTCGTTGTCGACGACGCGGCGCAGGGCATCGACCAGGTGGTGCGCGGTGACGACCTGCTGCCGTCGTCACCGCGGCAGGCCTACCTGGCGAGGATGCTGGGCTACCGGGAGCCGACGTACGCGCACGTTGCGCTGGCGCTCAACGAGGACGGGGCCCGGCTGGCCAAGCGGGACGGCGCCGTGACGCTCGCCGAGATCGGCGTGCAACGGGCGTTGACGCAGATCGCCGAATCCCTTGGGTGGCGGGCGTCCAACCTCGACGAGATGCTGGCGCAGTTCGACCCGGCCAAGCTGCCGCAGCACCCGTGGATCTACACGCCCTGAGTTACGCGACAGGCGAGCGGCCCTTCGACGCGCGCTCGGCGGCCGCCAGCAGCTCGTCACGGAACTGCGGGTGTGCGATCGCCACAAGCGCCTCACCGCGCTCCTGGACGGTCTTGCCCTCCAGTTCGGCGGCGCCGTACTCGGTGACGATCACGTCGACTTGGTACCGCGGCGTCGTGATCACGACGCCGGGGCCGAACCACGGCACGATCCGCGACTGCAGTCTGTCGTCCTTCTCGAACGTTAGACGCGCAGATCTGTCCAGTCCTCGCGCTCGCCGAGTGCACGCATGAACGCCGGCGGCTGGCCGGGGCCGAGCGGCATACCCAGCTTGTCGTCGGTCTTGAGCCGTGCGGCGGCCTGCTCGGCGGTGAGCTCTTCGGGCATGGCGCGACCTTACCTACTCGCCTGAGCAGAACTGTTGGTGAACACCCAGCGACTTGCTAGCTTCCGCCGGTGCCCCATCGACGAAAAGCCGTACTGGCTGTGATGCTGCTCGCCGCGTTGATCCTCACCGCGTGCGGTTCGTCGACCTCCAGCAGCGACGATCCGATCAAAGCCACCGGTGTGCTGCGAGTCGGCACCGAGGGCGTCTACCCGCCCTATTCGTTCCACGACGCCAACCAAGGCGGACAGCTGGCGGGCTACGACGTCGACGTTGCGAAGGCAGTCGGCGAGAAGCTCGGTGTCGACGTCGAATTCGTCGAAACGCCGTGGGACGCGATGTTCGCGGCGCTGGAGGCTGACCGCTTCGACATCGTCGCGAACGAGGTGACGATCAGCGAGGAGCGCAAGCAGAAGTACGACCTCTCCGAGCCGTACTCGATCTCGCAGGGGGTGATCGTCACCCGCAAGGACGACGACTCGATCAAGTCGTTGGCGGATCTGAAGGGCAAACGGACCGCGCAGAACCCCACCAGCAACTGGGCCGAGGTCGCACGCAACGCCGGCGCCCAGGTCGAATCCGTCGACGGGTTCTCCCAGGCCATCACCGTGCTCAACGACGGCCGGGTGGACGCCGTCGTCAACGACAGCATCTCTGTGCTCGCCTATCAGGCCGAACACCCCGACGCCCCGATCGGGGTGGCCGTCAAGCTCGATGACCGCAGCGACCAGGCGTTCGCAGCCCGCAAGGACAGCGGACTGCTGCCCGAGTTGAACAAGGCGCTCGACGAGCTGCGCGCCGACGGCACATTGACCAAGATCTCGGAGAAGTACCTCGACGTCGATCTGTCGAAGGCGGGGCCGACCAGTACGTGGCAGCTCATCCTCGACAACCTCTGGCCGCTTGCGCGCGCGGCGATCGAGAAGACCATTCCGCTCACGATCATCAGCTTCGTGATCGGTCTGGCGATCGCGCTCGTCGTGGCGCTGGCCCGGCTGTCACCGAACGTGGTCGTGTCAGGTCTGGCCCGCTTTTACATCTCGATCATCCGCGGCACCCCGCTGCTGGTGCAGC
>JAVRPG010000312.1:0-10332 GCA_032162325.1 Mycobacterium sp.
CGGAACTACGGCAGGGCGACCCACGCGGCGTCGTCGGAGTGCGAGGCGATGGTCGCCTCGACGAACTGGACGCCGATGAGGCCGTCTATGCCGGTAGGGATGGACAGTTCGCGGCCCGGGTTGCCGCGCAACATGTCCGCAAGGTCGCTGTAGAAGTTGGCGAACGCCTCTAGGAATCCCTCGGGATGCCCGAGCCCGACACGCGTGACGCGGGCGGCGTCGTCGGACAATGTGCTCATGCCCTGCGCGAGAATCGTTGTGCCGCCTGCCGGGTCGCGGGCGATCAGGTGTTGCGGATCTTCGTGGCGCCATTCCAGGCTCGCGTCGTCGCCGAACACCCGGATGCGCAAGCCGTGCTCGTGACCGGTGGCCGCCATCGTCGCCCACACGGATGCAGGCGCGCCGTTGGACAGCGTGAGCCGGATGGTCGCGTTGTCGAACACCCGTCGTTCCGGGACGAGCGTGCTCAACTCGGCCGACACGCGGATGGCTTCGAGTCCGGTGATGTAGCGCAGTAGGTGGAAGGCATGGGTGCCGACGTCGCCGACGGCGCTGGCGGCCCCACCGATGGCGGGGTCCATGCGCCACTGATCGATCTGTGCCGACGCCCAGCCCGACGCGTGTTCTGCGGCGACGAACCGGATCCGGCCGAGCTCGCCGTTGCGGACCATGCGGGCGGCGTGCCGGACCATCGCGTAGGCCGAGTAGATGTGGGGCACAGCGAGGATCGCGCCGCTCGACTCGGCGATCGCGACGAGCTCGGCCGCCGTGGACGAGTCGTTGGTCAGTGGTTTTTCACACACCACCGAGATGCCCGCTTCGAGGAAGGCTTTTGCGATCTCGTAATGGGTGTCGTTCGGGGTGACGACCGCGACGACGTTGACGCCGTCGTCGCGGTTGGCTTCCTGTTTCGCCATATCCCGGTGGTCGTCGTACACGCGCTCGACGCCGAGGCTCTGCGCGAACTCGGCCGACGCCCCCGGGTCGCGGCCGAAAATGCCTGCAGCAAGGACGTATTGGTTGTCCAGCCACATCGCATGGCGGTGCGCGGCGCCGATCATCGCGCCGGGACCGCCGCCGACCATCCCCGCGACCAGTCGATCAGTCATGCATCAATCTTCCGCGAGCGTGCGTGTTTGTACGTCAAATACCGGCGTGTCGCGCTCAAACGTGGGGTTACAGGACGGCCAGCGCCGACTTCGCCGCGATCTCGAGCGCGTCACGAACCGGCATCGCGCGGAATGACGTGGACAGGATCTCAATACCCCACGGGCCGTCGAATTCGAGATCACGCAGGAGTGCCACTAGACCGCCGAGGTCGAAAGTGCCCTGACCACACAGCAGTCGGTTGTTCACCGTGTCCTCGAAGAGAGTGCCGACAACGGCTGGAGCGGCGTCGTCGAGTTCGACGCCGAAGATCATCTGGGGTGCCAGCGAACCGCGTAGCTCCTCGAGCGGGGTCCCGGCCCGGAACACGTGCCAGGCGTCCACCAGCAGCCCGGCCGCGGGATGATCGGCCGCCGCGACGATCTCGGCTCCCATCGGGACGCTGGCGATGATCGAGAACGGCATCGTCTCGATGGCCACTTTGGTCCCGTGGTCGGCTGCTTGCGCGGCAAGCTCCCGCAGCGGAGCGATCAACGACTCCGGATGCGTTGTCCGAGGTCCCAGTTCGGAGCCGATCTTGATGAATGCGGGCGCCAGGACTTCGGCCGCCTCGAACAACAGATCGCGAATATCGTAGGTGTGGCCCGACTCGCCGCGGCGGATCCACCATCGCTCGATCAGTTCGATCTCGACGTGAGCGAGCCCGGCATCGGCGATCAAGTCGCGCAACTCTGCGAAGCCGATCGATGCCCGGATCGCAGCCAGATCGTCGGCGATCAGCCCGAGGCCGAGGTAGCCGGCATCGGCCACTGCGGCAACGCGTTGCGCGATCGGAACGGGACTGGTCGGAGGTACTTGCATGGGGGAGGTGTTACCGGCGCTGGTCCACGCCGTCGCCACCAGTTCGGGTGCTGTCATGCCAATACCTTGATGGCTATCCGTTCTGGGGGAAGCCGAGTTCGATTCCGCCGTGGCTGGGGTCCAGCCAGCGGCTGGTGATGGCCTTGCCGCGGGTGAAGAAGTGCACGCCTTCGGCGCCGTGGGCGTGGGTGTCACCGAACAACGATGCCTTCCAGCCGCCGAAGCTGAAGTAGGCCATCGGGACGGGGATGGGCACGTTGATGCCAACCATGCCGACCTCGACCTCGTTCTGGAAGCGCCGGGCGGCGCCGCCGTCGTTGGTGAAGATCGCGGTGCCGTTGCCGTACGGGTTGTCATTGATTAGTTGCAGCGCGTCGTCGTAGGACTCGACGCGCACCACCGAGAGCACCGGTCCGAAGATCTCGTCGGTGTAGACGCTCATCTCGGGGATGACGTGGTCGATCAGCGTGGGGCCGAGCCAGAACCCGTCTTCGCCACCGTCCGCCTGCACACTTCGGCCGTCGACGACGATCTTGGCGCCGTCGGCCTCGCCGGCGTCGATGTAGGAGGCCACCTTGTCGCGGTGAGCCTTGGTGACCAGCGGGCCCATGTCGGCATCGCCGGTGCCGTCACCGGTCTTGATGCCCTGTGCCCGTTCGGCGATCTTGGCGACCAGGTCGTCGGCGATGGGCCCGACCGCCACGCACGCCGAGATCGCCATGCAGCGCTCGCCTGCCGAGCCGAACCCCGCGTTGACCATCGCGTCGGCGGCCAGGTCGAGGTCGGCGTCGGGCAGTATCACCGCGTGGTTCTTGGCGCCGCCAAGGGCTTGCACGCGCTTACCGTGCGCAGTGCCGGTTTGGTAGACGTACTGGGCGATCGGCGTGGAGCCGACGAACGACACCGACTTGATCGCCTTGTGGGTGAGCAGCTCGTCGACGGCGGTCTTGTCGCCCTGCAACACGTTGAAAACGCCTGGCGGCAGACCGGCTTCGGCCCAAAGCTTGGCCATCCAAAGCGACGCCGACGGATCCTTCTCGGACGGTTTGAGCACGACGGTGTTGCCTGCGGCGATGGCGATGGGGAAGAACCACATCGGCACCATGGCGGGGAAGTTGAACGGGCTGATGATGCCGACCGGTCCGAGCGGTTGGCGGATCGAGTAGACGTCGACCTTGGTGGAGGCGTTCTCGGTGAACCCACCCTTGAGCAGATGCGGGATACCGCAGGCGAACTCGACGACTTCCTGCCCGCGGCTGACCTCGCCGAGCGCGTCGGAGACGACTTTGCCGTGCTCACGGGTGATGATCTCCGCCAACTCGTGCTTGCGGGCGTTGAGTAGCTCGCGGAAGTTGAAGAGGATCGAGGTGCGCTTCGCGAGCGACGTGTCCCGCCATGCCGGGAACGCCGCAGCGGCCGCGTCGATGACCGCGCGGGCGTCCTCGACGTTGCCGAGCGCGACTTCACCGGTGACTTCGCCCGTCGCCGGGTTGGTTACCGGCGACGTGTTGCCGCTGCTGCCCGGGTACGCCTTGTTGTTGATCCAATGGGTGATGGTGTTCGTCATGGTCACTTTCCGTATTTCGAGATGTAGTCCGTCATGATCTTCAGTTGGTAACGGGATACGTCATGGGCGTTCTCGTCCTCGGCGAACACCGACGACACCATGACGGTGTCGGGCCGTTCGTAGAAGCCGATCTCGGCGAGCCCGCCGAAGAATTCGTCCCAGTTCACGTCGCCGTCACCGATCTTGAGGTGCTGATGCACCCGGGCGGGATTGCCGGGCGGATTGGTGATGTAGCGCAGCCCGTGGCTTCTCCGGTGATCCATCGTGTCGGCGACATGAACGAGACGCAGCTTGTTGCCCGCGGCCCGCATGATCTCGGTCATGTTGCTGCCCATGTGGTAGGTGTGGCAGGCGACGTAGACCATGCCGACGTTGGGCGAGTTGAGACCGCGGATGATCCGCAGCGCCTCCAGCCCATCCTCGACGAAATCGTCAGGGTGCGGGTCGATTCGCACGTCGATTCCTTCGCGTTCAAAGATCGGCAGCAGCTCCTCCATAGAGCGGAAGAACGCCCGTTCGGATTCTTCGGCCCGCTCGGGTCGCCCGGAGAACTCGGTGTTGATCACGTTGACGCCGAGGTCGACGGTGATCTGGATGACCCGCTTCCAGTTGCGCACCGCGGCTTCGCGGGCGTCCTCGTCGGGACCCGACCAGCGCAGCACCGGCAGCACCGACGCGATGCCGACACCCGCGTCCGCGCAGGCCTTGCGGAACTGGGCGACCAGTTCGTCGTCGGCGCGCGGGTGGTTAAAGAACGGGATGAAATCCCGGTGCGGGGTCAGCTGCAGGAACTGATAGCCGAGTTCTGCGACGAGGTGGGGAAAGTCGAGCAGGTCGTAATCATGGTGAAACGGCGTCGGGTCCAGTGCGATCTTCATTTACGCTCCGATCCTCTCCGCTAGATCCACGTTGACTACTTCGCCCGTTTCGAGCGACCGCACACCGGCTTCGCAAACCGCTGCGGCCGCATATCCGTCCCAAGCGGTCGGACCGTCGACGTTGGTTCCGGACCGCACCGCATTCACCCACCGCTGCACCTCGACGTCGTAGGCCTGACCGAAGCGCTCGCGGAAGCCCGGTGTGATGCGTCCGCCCCAAAGGCCGGGAGCGGACTTGCGGACAAGCCCGACGTCCATACCGATCATCGCGCTGCCCAGTTCACCCACCACTTCGGTGCGCACCTCATAGGCGACGCCGGTGGTGACGAAAAGCTCCACATCGACGACGCGACCCGACTCGGTGCGTAACAGCGCGATCTGCGGATCCTGAAGTCCTTGCGGTGCTTGGCTGTTCGGTGTGGGCCGCAGGATCTGGATGGATGTGATTTCCTCGCCGAACAGGAACCGGGTGACGTCGACCTCGTGCACCAGCGAGTCCCTGACCACCATGGAGCTGTCGAAGGTCGGGGGAACGGCCGGGTTGCGGTGCACACAGTGCATCACGAGTGGCTGACCTATTTCACCGCCGTCGATGAGGGTCTTGAGGTGGGCGTACTCACGGTCGA
Source organism: Mycobacterium sp. (assembly GCA_032162325.1). Lineage (GTDB taxonomy): Bacteria > Actinomycetota > Actinomycetes > Mycobacteriales > Mycobacteriaceae > Mycobacterium. The sequence continues at coordinate 5,040 of JAVRPG010000312.1, forward strand.
ACCGCCGCATGAAGCCGACCTGGATCAGCGGTTTGCCCAATTCGGCCTCGCGCCGGACGATGTCGAGTGACGTAGACGCGTCGGTGGTGAGGGGCTTCTCGCACAGCACCGGCTTGCGGTGGTCGAGGCAGGCCAGCAGCTGTTTCTCATGCGCGGGCCCTGGTGTGGCCAGCACTACCGCACCGACATCGGCGTCGGCGATCGCGTCGAGCGGGTCGGCGACTGCGCGGCAGCCCGGGATATCCGCGGCGATCTGCTCGGCCTTCTCCGGCAGGTAGTCGTTGACGACGGCAACGTGCGCACCGCTGATCCGGCTGCTGATTCGTGCGACGTGGTCGGCGCCCATTATTCCGACGCCTAGCACGGCAATTCTGATATCTGACATCGGCTCTCCTAGAACTTCACCGACGGGACACCGCACGACCCGAGGTAGCGGCGGGTGCGCGCAGCGATTGGCAGCGGCCGATCGGGATCACACGGGTACATGTCCTGCTCGACGATCGCGAACACGTCGATGCCGAGCTTCTCGACCGCGGCCAGCAGGGGAGCCATCTGAGGGATGCCCCGTGGCGGCTCCGTCATGGCGCCGAGCCTGACCGCCTCGCCGAATGGCAGGTCCCCGGCCTCGACCTTGGCGCGTACCTCGGGATCGACCTGCTTGAGATGCAGGTACCCGATGCGGTCGGGCGCGCGGTGGATGATCGCGAGGTTGTCGCCACCGCAGTAGCTGATGTGGCCGGTGTCCAGGCACAGGTTCACGTATTCGGAGTTCGTACCGTCCAGGAAGCGATAGACGTTCTCCTCGGTGTCGACGTGGCTGTCGGCGTGCGGGTGGTACTGCGCTCGCACGCCGTACTTTTCGAACATCGCCTTACCGAGGTCGTTCATGCCGCCGGTCTTCTTGCGCCACTGTTCGGCCGTGAGGGTGCGGTCCTCGAGCACCTCACCGGTGGCCGGGTCGCGCCACATTTCGGGAATCACGACGACGTGCTTGCCCCCGACCGCAGCCGTCAGCTTCGCCACGTCCTCGATCTGCTTCCACACCGCGTCCCACGAATTGTCTTGGTGCAGGTGTTCGAACACCGTCCCGGCCGACAGCTTCAGGTTGCGCGACGCGAGTTCGTCGGACAGCTTCTGCGGGTCGGTGGGCAGATAGCCGTACGGCCCCAACTCAATCCACTGATAGCCGGAGTCGGCCACCTCGTCGAGAAAGCGGGTGTACGGCGTCTGCTGCGGGTCGTCGGGGAACCACACGCCCCACGAGTCGGGCGCTGAGCCGACGAGAATGGTGCTCATTCTGATGGCCTTACGAACGGGCGCTGAACCTTCTTCCACACCGCGTACTTCTCATAGGCGGCTTTCGTGGATTCCAGCGCGGAGGTCTGACTTACCGGGACGTCCCACCAGGACTCGCTGTCCGGCGCAAACACCAGCGGGTCAGTCTCGACGTGGATGACGGTGGTGTGCTCGTTGGCCTTGGCCACCTTGACCGCATCGGTGAACTCGGCGGCCGTCGTCACGAGGATCACCTCGGCCCCCAGGCTGGCGGCGTTGGCCGCCAGGTCGACCGGCAGCTTGGCGCCGTCCAGCCTCCCGTCCGCGCTGCGGTAGCGGTATGAGGTGCCGAAACGCTGCGAGCCCAACGACTCTGACAGCGACCCGATGGAGGCGAAGCCGTGGTTCTGCACGAGCACTACGATCACCTTCACACCCTCTTGAACCGCGGTGACCAGTTCGGTCGCCATCATCAGATACGAGCCGTCGCCGACCATGACGAACACGTCGCGGTCGGGGCCGGCCATTCTGACGCCGATGCCGCCGGCCACCTCGTATCCCATGCACGAGTAGCCGTACTCGACGTGATAGCCCTTGCGGTCGCGGGTGCGCCACAGCTTGTGCAGATCACCCGGCATCGAGCCCGCCGCGCACACCACCACATCGCGCGGATCGGACAACGTGTTCGTCAGTCCGATCACCTGACTCTGGTTCAGAGCGCTGCCGTCGTCGTCGACGCGATAGGCCGCCGAGACCGTCTCATCCCAAGCCTGGGCGAGTTCAGATGTGTGCGCGCGGTATTCGTCGGCGACGGAGTAATCGCCCAGCGCGCCCGACAGTGCGTCGATCGCCTCTCGGGCATCGGCCACGACGGACAACCCGCCCTGCTTGACGGCGTCGATCGACGCGACGTTGATGTTGACGAATCGGACGGCGGGGTCGTTGAAGGCGGTGCGGGAGGCGCTGGTGAAATCGCTGTAACGGGTGCCGATCCCGATCACCACGTCGGCCCCGGCGGCCAGTGCATTGGCGGCGGTCGTCCCCGTTGACCCGATCGCTCCGACCGACTGCGGATGGTCGTAGCGCAGCGACCCCTTGCCGGCCTGCGTCTCAGACACCGGGATGCCGGTCCTCTCGGCCAACGCCGCCAAGGCGTCGTTGGCGCCGGAGTAGATGACGCCGCCGCCGGCCACGATCAGCGGGCGCTGCGCGGACCGGATCACCTCGGCGGCCCTGGCGATCACCGAGCGCTCAGGCACCGGCCTTGCGACGTGCCAAGTCCGTTCGGCGAACAGCGATTCCGGCCAGTCGAATGCTTCGGCCTGCACATCCTGGGGCATCGCAATCGTGGCCGCCCCGGTCTCGACCGGGTCGGTGAGCACACGCATCGCACCCAGCAGTGCGGAAGGTAACTGCTCGGGGCGCCACACCCGGTCGAAGTATCGGGACAGCGGCTTGAACGCGTCGTTGACCGTCAGCTCACCGTCGTTGGGCGCCTCGAGCTGCTGCAGGACGGGCGCGCTGACACGGGTGGCGAAGGTGTCCGACGGCAGCAGGAGCACAGGCAGTCGGTTGATGGTGGCCAGCGCCGCGCCGGTGAGCATGTTGGTCGATCCCGGGCCGATGCTCGCCGTCACCGCCCATGCCTGCAAACGGTCCTTCTGGCGGGCGTACGCCGCCGCGGTGTGGACCATTGCCTGCTCGTTGCGGCCCAACACATATCGGATCGCGGGTTCGGTGCCGGCCTGCGCGGCCTCGACTTCGGCCTCCAGCAGCGCTTGTCCGATGCCTGCCACGTTTCCGTGGCCGAAGATGCCGAAGCAGCCGGCAAAGAACTTGCCGCGCTCACCGTCGCGTTCGGCGTACTGGTTGGCGAGGAACCGAATCGTGGCCTGGGCGACGGTGAGTCGTACGGTCGGCTCGGTGTCCGGATTCTTGAATGCGGATGCTTTGGAGACCACGTCACACTCCTCGTGAACGCAGGGGCAGCCGGGGGTCGACGTCCTGGTGTTCCCACGTGCCGCGCAGCCAGGCGTGTTCCGGATCGTCGACGATCTTCCAGGCCCGTTCCTCGGCGGGGCCCGCCATCACATTCAGGTAGTACATGTGGTAACCCGGCGCGGCGACGGACGGGCCGTGGTAACCGTGCGGGACGAGAACGACGTCGCCACTGCGGACCTCTTCGAGCACCTCGATCGGACGTTCGGGCGTGCCGTACACGCGGTGATAGCCGAAGCCGCGTGAATCGTCTGGCCCCGAGTCGATTTCGAAGTAGTAGATCTCCTCAAGGGCCGACTCGACCGGAGAATTCTCGTCGTGCTTGTGCGCCGGGTAGCTCGACCAGTTGCCGCCAGGTGTGATCACCTCGCACGCAATCAGCGAATTCGCCTCGAAAACCCCTGCGGTGCCGAAGTTGTGCACCTGGCGGCTGCAGTTGCCGGTGCCGCGGAGCTCGACGGGCACGTCGGCGGCGGCCACCCGCCGGTTGGGTAGGCGGCGGGTCGCACGGGCGCCGCAGATCGCGAAGCGACCCTTGCCGCGCAGTGTGTAGGTCTGACCGGTGCCGAGATACACCATATCGGCCGGGCCGTCGAAAACCGAAGCCCGAGGCGACAGTTCGAACATCTCGTTGTCTGACTCGACCGTTCCGGAGCCGGACAGCGGCAGAATCATCACCTCGGTGTCGCCGGTGTTCAGCGAGAGTTCGTGTAGCGACTCCAATACCACCACCTTGAGGCTGGACTCGGTCCAACCGGCCGACTCGGGAGTGACGTCTACGGTGTACGGGGGAGTGGCGCTGCGTGCTGGGATGTAGTACTTGCTGTGCATGCTCAATCCTTTCCCGTCGCTGCGCTCGCCCAGGTCCTCACCATCGATACGGCGGTCGCGACCGCAGAGCTGACATCATCGTCGGCCGGGTAGAGCAGTGTGCGACCGACGATGAGGCCGCGCACTGACGGCAGCCCGAGTGCCTTCTCCCAGCTGGCGAATGCCTCGTCGGGATCGGCGGGATCGCCGCCGAGCAGCAGGGTCGGCAGTGTCGTCGACTCCATCACCCGGTCCATCTCGTCGACCACGGGCAGCTTCATCCAGGTGTACGCCGAGGTCGAGCCAAGGCCCTGCCCGATGTGGATCGACTTGATCACGGCGTCGGGGGACAGGTCGTTGCGGACCTTGCCGTCGATCCGCGCCGACATGAACGGCTCGACCATGGCGATGAGCCCATGTGACGCGAGTTCGTCGACGGCCCGCGCGCACGCCTCGAGGGTGGCGACGGTGCCAGGATCGCCGAGATCGATGCGGCACAACATCTTTCCGCCGTTCATTCTCGCGGCGGCAGTGGCCGAGGCGGTGGCCGCGGTCATCCTGTCGTCCAGCTCGAACTGCGCGCCGGCCAGGCCGCCGCGATTCATCGACGAGAACACCACCTTGTCTTCGAGCGCGCCAAGCAGCACCAGGTCATCGAGGATGTCGGCAGTGGCCAGCACGCCGTCCACGCCGGGGTCTGCGAGCGCGGCCCGCAGCCGGTCGAGCAGGTCGGTGCGGCTGTTCATCGCCGTGGGCCGCGAACCCACCGCGAGTGCACCACGGGCGGGGTGGTCGGCGGCGACGATCATCAGCCTGCCGTTGCCGCGCACGGTCGGCCGGGTGGTGCGGTTCTGCCATGCGCGGTCGATCGCGCCGGGGTCAGTTGCGCGCAGCTCACTGATCTCGGTGTAGTCAGCGCAAATTGGCGCATCATTGTGTCTAGACATTGGCGGCCTCCACCGCGGTCTGCTCGGCAAGTTCGGCCACCTCGGCGGCAGTCGGCATCGCCGTCGAGCACTCCAGCCGCGACGCGACGATGGCGCCAGCAGCATTGGCATAGCGCAGTGTCTTCTCCAGCGGCCAGCCGTGGAGCAGCCCGTGGCAGAGGCTGCCGCCGAACGCGTCACCCGCGCCGAGGCCGTTGACCACGTCGACGTCGTTGGGCGCCACCATCACCGATGAGTGCCGGGTCTTGCCGAGCACACCGCGC
>JAVRPG010000313.1:0-2506 GCA_032162325.1 Mycobacterium sp.
GAACCCACCGCCGCGCTGGACGCCGAATCCGAAGAACTCGTCATCGACGCCCTCGAACGCCTGATGAAAGGCCGCACCGTCATCGCAGTCGCCCACCGCCTCAGCACCCTACGCAACGCCAACAAGATCGTGGTCATCAAAGACGGCGTCGTCGCCGAAAACGGATCCCACCAACAACTACTCAACCTCAACGGTGTCTATGCAGAACTCCACCGCCTACAATTCGGCGACGCACACAGATAAGCAGTCCGCTTACAGATCGAACTTCGCGTCGCCGTGCTGCCGACCGGACCATCGTCACCGGGTTGTCTCGCGGACCTAACGATTCAGCTGTGTCTCGCGTCGACGCTCGCGCAAATAGTGCGGTCGTGGTCTGGTGGAGCTGATGTCCTCCACCGTGCGCCTGACCGTCGCCGCGGCGGCGTGTTCGGCGCTGCTCGCCATCGCAGCGTCGTCGGCCTCTGCTGCGCCCGGCACCGACGACCAGGGGTACGTCGACTCGACAGCGCGCTGCACTACGCCGTCAACGGCGGTCTTCTTCGGCAGCACGGAAACGTCGCGCATAGCTATCTGCAAGACATCCGGCGGTCAATATGAATACCGCGGTGTGCGCGTGCGCGACGGCGCCAAGCTGACCGTCTCGGCCTCGCAATCCGGCGATGGATACGTCGCGGATAACGATGGAGTCACCTACAAGGTGTCGGCGAAGTCTCTGGTAGTCAGCTTGGGCAACAAGGTGATTCGCGAGGAGCCGATGGTGGACTCCCACACGCCGGGAACGCCCGCAGCGCCGACCGGGACGTCGGCGCCGGCCCCGCCACCGCCGACCACAACAACTCCGGCCCCGCCGTTGCCGCCGCCGATGCCTGCTGAAGCGGGTGGCGCCCGCTAGCCCCCGGAGTCACAAGCCGATGAGCGACTCGATCCAGCTGCGCGCGAAGTAGATCAGGAAGCCTGCGGCCACGATCCAGAGCAGCGGGCTGATCTCACGCACCTTTCCAGCCGCCGTGCGCAGCACGACCCACGCGATGAAGCCGACGCCGATGCCGTTGGCGATCGAGGTCGTCGGACGTACCACGTTGCACCGCTACTTCGCCGACCGCGAGCGGCTCGTCTACGAGGCCACCTTGGACTCGATCGGTCTGGTCCGGGGTCGTCAACAAAGGGGCCATCGATCAGGGACCGGCCATCGATGCCATGCGGCGCGTGATCACCGCGCTGGTCTCCGTTGGCGAGCGGGTCGTGTTCCTGTTCGGCGACCCGAGCGTCCTACGCAATGTCGCCCCGGCCGACCAGTTGAACGACGACGTGTTCATACGACTGATCAATCGCGGTCAGCGCGAACGGTCATTCGACCCTGCACTCAGCGCCACATGGATTGAACATTCGCTCTTCGGACTGCTCCTCAAGGGATGCGAGGATGCAGGCAGCGGCGAGTTCCCCCGCCACACCGTTGCCCCGCTCATCATCCGCGCGTTCGAACGCGGCATCTGCCCACTTCAGTAATGCGCCTGCGTGAGGCAACCCACAGCCTCCGGACTTACCCGCCGGTAAGTATCAGTGTACAGTTGTTCACCGAAGTGAGGTGTTACCTCGCTGAACGGGCACCGAAAGGACGACTGGCTGTGTCGTTTTCACTTGAACTCTCCGAGGACGTCATCCAGGTCAGGGACTGGGTCCACGAGTTCGCGGCCACCGTGGTGCGCCCCGCTGCGGCGGAGTGGGATGAGCGTGAGGAAACCCCGTGGCCGATCATCCAGGAGGCGGCCAAGGTCGGCCTCTACTCCATGGAGTTGTTCGCCACGCAGGCCGCCGAACCAACCGGCCTCGGGATGCTGACCGTGTTCGAGGAGATGTTCTGGGGCGACGCCGGAATCGCGTTGTCGATCCTGGCCACCGGGTTGGCCGCCGCATCACTTGCCGCCAACGGCACCCCCGAACAGCTCGGCGAATGGCTTCCACAGATGTTCGGCACGCCAGAGGACCCGCTGCTTGCGTCGTTCTGTTCATCGGAACCCGGTGCGGGCTCCGATGTGGGCGCCATCCTCACCCGCGCTCGCTACGACGAAGCCAACGACGAGTGGGTGCTCAACGGTGTGAAGACCTGGGCCACCAACGGCGGAATCGCCAACGTGCACATCGTTGTTGCGTCGGTCCATCCCGAACTCGGCAGCCGCGGGCAAGCCACGTTCATCATCCCGCCGAATACACCGGGGTTCAAACAGGGACAGAAGTTCAAGAAACACGGAATCCGCGCTTCACACACCGCTGAGGTGATTCTCGAGGACGTCAGGGTCCCCGGTCGTCTCATTCTCGGCGGCAAGGACAAGTTCGACGAGCGCGTCGCCCGCAGCCGCGAAGGCCAAAGCGCCGCAGGCCAAGCGGCGATGAAGACGTTCGAACGGACACGGCCCTCTGTCGGTGCGATGGCGCTCGGGGTTGCGCGTGCAGCGTATGAGTACGCGCTTGAGTACGCACAGCAGCGAGAACAGTTCGGGCGCAAGAT
>JAVRPG010000314.1:0-3125 GCA_032162325.1 Mycobacterium sp.
GCTAGAGCCGGAAGCGTTACGAGAAACGGATCAACTGTAACGTTAACAGTTTCCCTGTCGGGATACATCGAAATGGGCTCATTTGTCGAATCCGGCGTTGATGACGTCGTCGAGAAGACCGAGATCGCTGCCGAGTTCGGCCGCGGTCTTGCGCACTACGGCGATGTCTTTGCCGACGAACTCGCCGACCATGTCGACGAACGCTTTGACGGAGCCCCTGGCACCGACGATGCTCGCTACCCGGCTCGCCGCGCTGCCGTGACCGATCGCGTCAAGCAGCTGTCGCTCGTCGACCCCGAGCCGATCACCCAGGCGCACGGCCTCGCGGAGCAGCCCGATCTGCGCGGCGAACAGCGTGTTGTTGACCAGCTTGACGCCCTGGCCCGCACCGATGGGACCCACGTGAAGGATGGGATCGCCGTAGCAGGCCAGCACCGGACGGGCCCGCTCGACGGCGTCATCGGACCCGCCCACAAAGAGCGTCACCTGCCCCGCTGCGATGTCGTGTGGACCGCCGCTGACCGGCGCATCGATCACGTCGACGCCATGTGACCCGGCTTGGGCGGCGACGCTCTCGGCCGTGCGCGGGCTTCCGGTGGTGTGGATGACGAGCACCGCTCCGGGCCGCATCGTCGACAGCAGAACACTTTCCATGCAGACCTGCTGGACCTGCTCGTCGGTGAACACGCAGACGATGACGACCTCGGCGTCCGCACCGACGTCGGCCAAGTCGGTGACCGGCTGCGCGCCGAGTTCACTTACACCTCGCCGCTTCTCGACAGACCTCCCGAGCGCGCGAACCTCGTGGCCGGCCGCGACAAGACGGCGCACCATGGGCCCGCCCATGCGCCCGGCCCCGACAAAGCCAACGGTCGTCATCGCGGAAATTCCATGCGGCTCAGTGCCGTGTCGGCGGCGGTGAACACCGAGCCCTGCGGCGCCGATACCGCATCGGCGATGCTCGCGGCGTGGCGGACGTCCTTCTGCAACAGTGCCCCGGCGATCGGCGCGAGTTGGTCCAGGTTTCCGCCGAAGATCGCAATGCTGCCGAGCGCCTTGCTGGTGGCGGATCCGCCGTTGAGGACCTCGGCGAGGCGATTGGGCTCGATGCCGAGGGATTCGCCCAACTCGAGGGTGCTCATCGCGCTGCCCAGATTGGCGGTGAACAGCAGGTTGTTCAGGATCTTGGTGACCTGGCCGCTGCCCAGCCCGCCGAGGTGAACGATCGGGTCGGCGTACGTCGCGAACACCGGCTTGCAGCGCTCGACGACCTCGTCCTCCCCGCCGACCATGACCAGCAGCTTTCCTTCTTCGACGGCCGGGCTGCCGCCGCTCACCGGTGCGTCGATCACTGAAACACCCTGTGCCGCAGCCTTCTCGGCGATCTCACGGCACGTGTCGGGATGAACGGTGCTGTGGATGGCGACGATCCCGCCCGACGCCAGTCCGGCCAGCACGCCGGTCTCGCCGTACAGCACTTCCCTGACGTCGTCGTCGCCGACCACGCACAGGCAGACAAGGTCACTGGCCGCCGCCAGCTCGGCCGGTGAACCGGCGGTCTTCGCGGCGGTGTCGGCGTATGGCTCGAGGCTGGCCGGTCTTCGGGCCCACAATGTCGTTTCGTAGCCGCCTTCGACGATCCGCCGTGCCATAGGGCCACCCTGGCTGCCCAGTCCGATGAATCCGACGCGCATCAACCCGCCTCCAATTTCGTTGTTGCGCTTTGCCGCGTGACCACACAGTCCTCGACGAACGACAAGACCTTCAGGTGGTAAGCCGCCGCGCTCACCGAAAGCGACAGGTTGTGCCCCGCGCCGACTTGTTCATTGATCACAAAGCGTGGCGCCGCGGTGAACATCGCGGCGATCTCCGCAAGCGCTTCGGGGTCGGATTTCCACACTCGTTCGTGTTCGGCGACGCTGAATTGCACGGGGACCCGCACTTCGCCCGCGAGCGCCGGAAAGTCCTGCCGCGCCCAGTCTTTGACCATCGTGGCTTCATAGAGTGCACCCGTCGACGAGTTCGTGATCCCAGACAGCACATCGGCGGGATACAGGTGCGCGGGCTGCCAGAGCAGCTCACGGAGTCCGACCGGCCGGGTGGTGGCGGTCGCCGTCTTCAGGATTTCGTTGGCTGCGTCGGCGTACTGCAATCCGGTACCGGCCAATTCAAGGCCGACGATGGCGGCGTGCTCGGCCGTTTCGTCGGCGGCCATCCGCACCGCCAGCTCGCAGCCGGCGGAGTGGGCGAGCAGAAACAGCCCGGCACCGCGCGGGCTGGCTCCGAGGATCTTGTCGACCGCTCCGTACGCCAGCGCAACGCGTTGTTCTGGACGCTGCATCGCATCGGGGTAGGGAGCCGAGGCGCCGTAGCCAGGCCGGTCCAGCGCTATCACGGTGTATCCGAGCGCGGCGCCCGCGCGCAGCAGCGACAACCGCGGATGCCCCGGGCAGTCGAAATACGCTGCGGTGCTGGCACCCCCGTGGAAAGCGACGATGACGCCGCGCGCATCGGCGGCCGCGGCAATCAGGCCGGACATCGGCACGCCGTCGACGAGCACGACGCGGGGCCGCGGAGCCGCCCCGGCGGCGACATGAGGCCGCGGAGCCGCCCCGGCGGCGACATCAGACCGCGGGTCGGTGGCGCTCATGAATCCGTCCGCAGGAGGAGCGCGCCGCTGGGGGTGAGGCCGCCGCTGCTGACCACCGCGACGTGTGCGTCTTTCACCTGACGCTCACCGGCCTCCCCGCGCAGTTGGACCACGGCTTCGTGGATGAGGCCCATGCCATGGGTGCGGCCGTGGGAAAGCTGGCCGCCGTGCGTGTTCAGCGGTATCACGCCGTCACGGGCGATGGCCTTGCCGCCGTCGAGGAAGTCTTTCGCCTCGCCGATGCCGCAGAAGCCGAGCGCCTCCAACCACGAAAGGCAGTTGAACGAGAAGCCGTCGTACAGCTCGGCGACGTCGACGTCCTTGGGGCGCAGCGAGGTTCGGGTCCATAGGTGCGCCGACTGGCCGAGCACCTGCGGCTCGTGGGTCATGGTGGTCTGGTCCCAGTCGGTGCGTTCGATGATCTGGGTGCCGACGGCCTCGAACAGCACGGGCTGCTTGGGCATGTCCTTGGCCA
>JAVRPG010000315.1:0-4601 GCA_032162325.1 Mycobacterium sp.
GGAATACAACTGGATCAAGGAGTTCGACCCGCGGTTCAACATCCGCTACCGCGACGACAAGTCGTATCCGGTGCTGGCGGTGACGTTGAACGAGGAGTATCCGCGGCTGATGGTCTACCGCGGGGCGCGACGCAAGGGCGTTCGCTACTTCGGGCCGTATTCGCACGCCTGGGCCATCAGGGAAACCCTTGACCTTCTGACCCGGGTGTTCCCGGCGCGCACGTGTTCAGCGGGAGTTTTCAAGCGGCACAGGCAAATCGGACGGCCATGCCTACTGGGCTACATCGACAAGTGTTCGGCGCCGTGCGTCGAGCGGGTCAGCGCGGAGCAGCACCGGCAGATCGTCAACGACTTCTGTGACTTCCTGGCGGGCAAGACGGACCGGTTTGCCCGCGATATGGAACAACAGATGAACGAGGCCGCCGCGGCGCTGGACTTCGAGCGGGCGGCCCGGTTGCGGGACAACATCTCCGCGCTGAAGCGTGCACTGGAAAAGCAGGCTGTGGTGTTCGGTGACGGCACCGACGCCGACGTGGTGGCGTTTGCCGACGACGAACTCGAAGCCGCCGTGCAGGTGTTCCACGTCCGCGGCGGACGGGTGCGCGGTCAGCGCGGCTGGATTGTCGAAAAGCCCGGCGACCCAGAGGAATCGGGTGAAGGCCAGCTGGTCGAGCAGTTCCTGACCCAGTTCTATGGCGATCAGGCGGAACTAAACGGCGCGGCCGACGAGTCGTTGAATCCGGTACCGCGTCAGGTGCTGGTGCCGTGCCTACCGGACAACGCCGACGAGTTGGCGACGTGGCTGTCGCAGCTTCGGGGATCGCAGGTATCACTGCGGGTGCCGCAGCGCGGCGACAAGCGCGCGCTCGCCGAGACCGTGAAGCGTAATGCCCAGGATGCGCTGGCGCAGCACAAGCTGAAGCGTGCAGGCGACTTCACCGCGAGATCCGCGGCGCTGCAAAGCATTCAGGACGCCCTTGGTCTAGCCGATGCGCCGCTACGCATCGAGTGTGTCGACATCAGCCATGTGCAGGGCACCGATGTGGTGGCGTCGCTGGTGGTGTTCGAGGACGGGCTGCCGCGCAAGTCGGACTACCGGCATTACGCCATCAGGGACGCCGCAGGCGACGGCCGCTCCGATGACGTGGCGTCGATCGCCGAGGTGACGCGGCGGCGTTTCCACCGGCACCTGCACGACACCCAGGATTCGAATGAGCTTGCCGCCCAACACAATGTCGCCGCCTCCGCGGCTCCGCCGGCAAAATCACGCAAGTTCGCCTATCCGCCCAACCTGTATGTGGTCGACGGGGGCGCCCCGCAGGTAAACGCGGCCGCGGCGGTGCTCGATGAGCTGGGCGTCACCGACGTCGCGGTGATCGGGCTGGCCAAGCGGTTGGAGGAGGTGTGGGTGCCGTCGGAGCCGGACCCCATCATCATGCCGCGCAACAGCGAGGGGCTTTACCTGCTGCAGCGGGTGCGTGACGAAGCACACCGGTTCGCGATCGCCTACCACCGCAGCAAGCGCTCGAAGAGGATGACGGCGTCTGCGCTCGACTCTGTGCGCGGGCTGGGGGAGCACCGGCGCAAGGCGCTGGTCACGCACTTCGGCTCGCTGGCGCGGCTGAAGCAGGCCAGTGTCGAGGAGATCACCGCAATCCCCGGGATCGGCGTCGCAACGGCCACGGCGGTGCTGGAGGCGCTTGGCGTACCGCCCGATTCCGGCGCGCCCGCCCCGGTTATCGGCGATGATCAGACCAGGGCATCGGGATGACTGAACATATGCACGACGAACTGCGCGACAGCGCCGGCGATGAGAGTGCCGCTGAATCGGGCATTGACGTGGTCCTGGTTACGGGGCTGTCCGGCGCGGGGCGCGGCACCGCGGCGAAGGTGTTGGAGGACCTCGGCTGGTATGTCGCGGACAACCTGCCGCCTGAGCTGATCGCCCAGATGGTCGACCTGGGGCTGGCGGCGGGTTCGCGCATCACCCAACTCGCTGTTGTGATGGATGTGCGCTCGCGGGGTTTCACTGGTGATCTGGATTGGGTGCGAAACGATCTGGCCACCCGCAACATCACCCCGCGGGTGGTGTTCCTCGAGGCCTCCGACGATATCCTGGTGCGCCGCTATGAGCAGAATCGGCGCAGTCATCCGTTGCAGGGCAACCAAACTCTGGCCGAGGGCATAGCCGCGGAACGGTCGATGCTCGCACCGCTGCGAGCCGTGGCGGACCTGGTGATCGACACGTCGACGCTGTCCGTGCCCGCGCTGCGAGAAAGCATCGAGCGCGCATTCGGTGGCGAGACCATCGCCCATACCAGCGTCACGGTCGAGTCGTTCGGGTACAAATACGGACTGCCGATGGACGCCGACACGGTGATGGACGTGCGGTTCCTGCCCAACCCGCACTGGGTGGACGAGCTGCGGCCGCACACCGGTCAACACCCGGCGGTGCGCGACTACGTGCTCGGACAGCCGGGCGCTGCGGAGTTCCTGGACACCTACCATCAGCTGCTCGATGTCGTGATCGAAGGCTATCGCCGGGAAGGGAAGCGCTACATGACCGTTGCCATCGGCTGCACCGGCGGCAAGCACCGCAGTGTCGCGATGGCCGAGGCGCTGGCGGCGCGACTAGAGGGCGGCGAATCGCTCACCGTGCGGGTGCTCCACCGGGATCTGGGCCGCGAATGAGTGCCCGGATCGTCGCGCTCGGGGGTGGGCACGGGCTGTACGCCACGCTGTCGGCCGCCCGTCGACTCACCCCGCACGTCACCGCGGTGGTAACGGTGGCCGACGACGGCGGATCATCGGGCCGGCTGCGCAGCGAGCTGGATGTGGTGCCGCCCGGTGATCTGCGAATGGCGTTGGCGGCGTTGGCATCTGATAGCCCGCAAGGCCGACTGTGGGCAACCATCATTCAGCACCGGTTTGGCGGCAGCGGCGCGCTCGCCGGCCATCCGATCGGCAACCTGATTCTCGCTGGTCTCAACGAGGTGCTGGCCGATCCGGTGGCAGCACTCGACGAGCTGGGGCGCATCCTCGGCATCCACGGCCGCGTGTTGCCCATGTGCTCGATGGGGCTGGGGATCGAGGCCGATGTGGCGGGCCTGGAATCAGACCCGCGGATGAGCCGCGTGATCCGCGGTCAGGTGGCCATCGCGACCACGGTCGGCAAGGTGCGACGGGTGCGGCTGCTCCCGGGTGATCCGCCCGCCACCAGGCAGGCGGTAGACGCGATCATGGCGGCGGATCTGGTCGTGCTGGGCCCGGGGTCGTGGTTCACCAGCGTCATCCCTCATGTCCTGGTCCCGCAGCTGGCGGCGGCGCTGCAGGCTACGACGGCCCGCCGGGCATTGGTGCTGAACCTGGTGGCCGAGCCGGGGGAGACGGCGGAATTCTCAGCGGAACGGCACATCCACGTGCTCGCCCAGCACGCTCCCGGGTTCGCCGTGCACGACATCATCGTCGACGCCAGCCGGGTGCCAAGCGAGCAGGAGCGCGAGCAATTGCGCCGTGCCGCGAACCTCCTCGAAGCCAGAGTGGAGTTTGCTGACGTGTCCAGACCTGGTACACCTTTACATGACCCGGCGAGGTTGGCCGCGGCTCTGGAGGGTGTACGTGTACGCGGGGTGGCGCCGACTCCCAACATCCAGGAGCCGACCGTGCCTACACCGACAGTGAACGGACCGAGAGGTGACGACCCGTGGCGATGACGGCCGAGGTCAAGGACGAGCTGAGCCGGCTGCCGGTCAATTCGGTCAGCGCTCGACGCGCCGAGGTGGCGTCCTTGCTGCGCTTCGCCGGCGGCCTGCACATCGTGTCAGGACGCGTGGTGGTGGAGGCCGAAGTCGACCTCGGGATCATCGCCAGGCGGCTGCGCAAGGACATCTACGACCTGTACGGCTACAACGCCGTTGTGCACGTGTTGTCGGCAAGCGGTATCCGCAAGAGCACGCGCTACGTGGTGCGGGTGGCCAAGGACGGTGAGGCGCTGGCGCGCCAGACCGGACTGCTCGATCTGCGCGGCCGACCGGTGCGGGGTCTGCCTGCGCAGGTGGTCGGTGGCAGCGTCGCCGATGCCGAAGCCGCTTGGCGGGGAGCGTTTTTGGCGCACGGATCGCTTACCGAACCGGGCCGGTCGTCGGCGCTGGAGGTGAGCTGCCCTGGGCCGGAGGCGGCGCTGGCGCTGGTCGGTGCGGCGCGGCGACTGGGGGTCAGCGCGAAAGCCCGAGAGGTCCGGGGCAGCGACCGGGTGGTGGTGCGCGACGGGGAGGCCATCGGTGCGTTGTTGACACGGATGGGCGCTCAGGACACCAGGCTGACGTGGGAAGAGCGCCGGATGCGCCGCGAGGTGCGGGCGACCGCCAATCGGTTGGCGAACTTCGACGACGCCAATCTGCGGCGATCGGCGCGGGCGGCGGTGGCCGCAGCGGCCCGGGTGGAGCGGGCGCTGCAGATCCTCGGCGACACAGTGCCCGATCATCTGGCCGCAGCGGGCAAGTTACGCGTCGAGCATCGGCAGGCGTCGCTCGAAGAGCTGGGCCGGTTGGCAGACCCGCCAATGACGAAAGACGCTGTGGCAGGCCGCATTCGGCGGCTAT
>JAVRPG010000316.1:0-6272 GCA_032162325.1 Mycobacterium sp.
GGCGGCATCCGAATGTCGGTCACTACCAGGTCGGGTGTGTGCTGGCGGACCAGCGCAAGCAGCCGTGCACCGTCGCCAGCCTGCCCTACGACGTCGAAACCCGCGCGTTCGAGCAGGCTGGCCAGTCCCTCGCGGAGCAGGACGTCATCCTCGGCCAGGATCACCCGCAATGGATTCTCCACCGGGCCGACACGTTGCACCGGCGCGTGGTTGTGCTCACCGCGAGCATCCCCGCCCGCGTCGGCGGGCATGGCCATGTCGTCGATGGTCAGCTGGGGCTCGCCGTAGATGGTGAGCAGGACGTTCGCGTCTGCGTCCATGCGTGATACTCCTCCCGGGTGTAGGCCCGCACCGGCGGTGGGGGCCGCTCAAGCCGCGTGCGGCCTAACGCGCGCGATCAGAGCTCGAAGTCTCGGTTCCTCTGGCGTTCCGATGTAGCGGTCCAACCAGATTGCCAGCGTCGTCAGCTGCGCCGCAGGCAGTGGGAAGGCTTTACGTACCACGACAGCAAGGATTCGTTCCGCCGCCAGATGATTTTCGCCGCAACCTAATTGGACGAAAATCATGGTGCGCTCATCGCCGGTTAGGCACAGCGAAGCCGCACAAGCCAACTGCCAGGCCACACTTGCGTCTGAAGTCATTGAGTTCTCGTAAACCGATGTTGCGCGGCAACCGCGCCGACGTGGTGCGGCGCTTGATGCTTTTGGCGTGGATTGAACTTTTCGCCGATGTAGCCATGAGCGTTAGGGTCGAGCTCGTCAGCCAGTGCGACTCTTCGCCAGAAGGCGGAGAAGAATGTCCAGCCAACGACAAGTGCCCACACATCGCGCCGGCTACGTTGAACTGCGCGGCCCCCGACACGGGCAACATCGAATTGTTGGCCGACTTCGGCAGCCCGCACAGCGAAAGCGCTGGCTGCATCCCTGTTGGACGGCGAGATCCGGTCAGCGTTCGCGACGACCGAACCCGCTGTGGCGTCATCGGATGCGCGCAACGTCGCCACAAGCATCGTCCGCGACGGCGACAGCTACGTGATCAGCGGGCGCGAATGGTTCACCTCCGGTGCGCTGAGCCCCACTGCGACGGCAAGCTTGGCCGCGATCTGGGGGCTGTGCACCTCCCGGCCCCCCTTCGGCGAGGGCCAGGCGCTGCTGACGGGTACCGCATTCGCGAGCGCAGAACTCGCGCACGGTCGCCACGAGACTGGTCTGCTCGTCGGTCAGAACCAGACTCACCGCAGGCCCACCTTGCTGACCCAGGCCGCACCGTCGCCGCCAACGGGTGCTGCAGCGGCCGTCGCGCCGATGACCATGCCCATCACCAACTCACTTCAGGCCGAGCGCTGCGGCCAGCTCGGCAAGCGCCGGAGAAAGCTCGGCGGGGCCGGCGAGCACTTGAACGGCGATATGGTCGGCGCCGGCGTCGAGATGCTCGCGCAGCCGGGCCGCCACCGTCTCGGCGGTCCCGTAGGCGATCACCCCTTCGACCAGCCGGTCACTGCCCGGGCGGGCCAAATCCTCAGCGGTGAAGCCCATCCGCTTCAAATTGTTGACGTAACTGGACAGGATCAAGTTCATTTCGATCGACTTGCGGCCGATCGCGCGGGCCTGCGCCGCGTCAGTGGTCAACACCACCGAGGCCTCAGGCGCCAAAAACGCCTCGGGCCCGATGAGTTCCCGCGCCTGCGCGGTGTGCTCGGGCGTCGTCAGATACGGGTGTGCACCGGCGCTGCGGCTGGCCGAAAGCTTGAGCATCTGCGGACCCATTGCGGCCACGATGCGCCGGCGTTTCGGTACCCCGTACTCGTCGAGTTTGTCCAGATAGGCGTAGAGCGCGTCGATCGGCTTGCGGTAGTCGGCGTTGGCCTCCGGGCCGCCGACACCGACACCGAGGACGAACCGGCCCGGGTAGGCGTTGTCGATCCGGTGGAAGGACTGCGCGGCCCTCTCGGGCGCCGCGGTCCAGATGTTGATCACCCCAGTCGCCAGCTGCAACGTGGTGGTCTGCGCGAGGGCGGGTTCGGCCCATGCCAGCTCGGGTGCCGGCGACCCGGCCACCCACACCGTGCCATAGCCCAGCGCTTCGAATTCCTTGGCCTGTGCGGGGGTGACCCCGGCAGCGAAGATCCCGAATCGGCCGAGATCTGGTTTGTGTGAAGTCATGAGTCCTCTGTCGAGTCGACGGTCGGATGCCCGGCCCCCCGGGCACCGCGGAACGGGGCGTCGCTGTGAGGCTGTGCACCGACGCGCTGGCAGCTGCAGTTACCTACGTCGCGTTGAGGTAGGTCAGCAGGATCAGCCGTGAAGTGCGCCGAATTTACCGCGGGCGCTCACTCCGTTGAACCGGCGCAGCACCGCGCGCGGCGTGGCGCCGACCATGGCGGCCATGATCCGATAGCCCAGGCCCGGGACCGATACCGCCTTGCCTTTGCGCGCGGCACGCAGGGTGGCCTGCGCCACGGATTCCGGCTTAAGCTCGGCGAATCCGGGCAGGCCGTCAAGGTGATGCGCGTTGGCGTGTTCCATGAACTCGGTCTGCACGATGCCCGGCATCGCGGCCGTGACGGTCACACCGGTACCGCGCAGCTCCTCGTGCAATGCCTCGGAGAAGCTGGTGACGAAGGCCTTGCTGGCGGCGTAGGTGGCGCTGCCAGGAAACGGTGCCAGCGCCATGATCGAGGACATGTTCAGGATGGTGCCCGATCCGTGGCGGGTCATGCTGGCGATCGCGGCGTGGGTCAATCGCACGAGCGCGCCGACATTGAGGTCGATCTCGCGCAGTTCATCGGTAACCGCCTGCTGGTGGAACGCGCCGAACGTCCCGATGCCGGCGGTGTTGACGAGAAGGTCGAGCCGCGGCGAGCCCGACAGCCGGCTTTCGACGTGCGCGAGCTGACGCTGATCGGAGAGGTCGGCCGGCAGCACTTCGACCTCGACACCGTGGTCGGTGCGGCATTCTTGGGCCAGCTTCTCCAGCCGCTCGACGTTGCGCGCGACGAGCACCAGATGCGTTCCCTGCGCTGCCAGTGCGCGGGCGTACGCGGTTCCGATCCCCGCGGATGCGCCGGTGACCAGTGCTCGTTCCCAGCTGCGCTTGCGTTGTGCCGCCATGTCAGTTCACTCCCTTACCGCCGGTCAGGGCGCCGACCAGGCGCTTGATGCGCACACGGGCGCGGAACATGCCGAGCGCCAATCGCTCTGCCGGCGACCCTTCCGGTGGGACGAGGCCGAGGTCGCGTCCGAATTTGTTCATGTCGGCGTAGGCCGTGAGCTTCTTGATCAGTCCGTCTTCAATCTCGAAGAAACCCGCGGCGGGCGACTCGACCCGGGCGCCGTTGGCGGGCAGGCCCTGGAAGTTTGCGCCGGTAAAGGTTCCGCGGCGGGTCCATGCGGCGGCGACGACGTGGTCGATCGCCATCAACCGGGTGACGTCGATCTCCATGTCGGGGAACGCCGCGAGCAGGCCGCTGATGAATGCCAGCTCGTTGTCGATGCCTTCCAACGGTGGTGTCCCGGGCAGCAATTCGACGATGTCGTCGGCGCAGAGCCGGCTGATCGCCTCCAGGTCATGACGTCCGAACGCATCTAAGAAGTGGGCGACCACCTGCTCGGGCGTGCGTCCGCGGGCCGCAGTGGGGTTGCCCGACCTGGGCTCTGTCACCAGTCTGTTCTGCTCATCCATGCACTTAGCATACGCCAAATATGATACCCGTCAAATAACTATCAGATATGTGACAATTAAACGGCGGGCGTCTCGTCATCGCCTCGATCAGCGTTCACGCACCGCGCCCGACCGTCGCCGCCCGCCCGCCGCGGCGCGACTGAAGTCCACGCTCGCCGAGCAATGGTGAGCGCTCCCTCGAAATCGATGCTGTGCTCGTCAACTGACCCCGACGTGCCGGGTGCTCACGGCCGAACGATCACCCTGCCGAGTTTTCGGCCCGGTTCACCTCACGCACGGCGTCGGTGATCTGTGCCAACGGGTAGGTCGCTGCGACGTCAATTTCCTGCGGCCTCGATGCGGCCAGCTCGAGTGCGGTTGCGATGTCGGACGCCCGTTGTTCTGGCGAGGTGCCCCTTAGCCAGCATGCGATGGTCACACCGCGCAACCCACCCCGGCGTTCACGACGGCCGACGCGGGCACGGAGATGTTCTCCGATGCCATCTGTGCGTACGCAATGAGTGTGCCGCCCGGAGAGCAGTGAAAGCAGCTCGGATCCGATGGCGCCGCCGGTGGGACCAAGGACGACCGGGATGGGCCTTGCGCCGGCGAGGGAGCGGATAACCTGAAGGCGGCGCTGGATGCGATCGCCCCGCAGTCGAACGACGACGATGCGGCATCGCCGCGGCGCCGCGGGCGCCGGCCTGCGGGCGCAGATGTGGGCCAAATAACTATTTGTCGGGTATCATCGTATGCCAGGGCGGCACGCGTCTGCCGTTACTGCACACCGGAGGGTCGCTTGACTAGCACCAGCGCCGCATCGCAACGCCGACCACCCGGGCGCCCACGTACCGAGGAATCGCCCGCTTCGCTCGAGGAGATTTTCGAGGTGGCGTTGCGGGCGTTCGCCACCCTCGGCTACGACGGCGTGGTGCTGCGCACCCTCAACCGTGAGCTGGGCGGCAGCCATAATCTGCTCAACGGCCGGTTCGGCTCCAAGGAGGCGCTGTGGTACGCCACTGTCGACTGGGCGTTTCAGCCTCTGGTGATGCGGTTGGCGACCGCCTTTGACCCCACGTTGACCGATCCGCTGGATCAGCTGCGCATCACCATGCGCACCTTCTTGCTGTACTCGGCTGAACGGCCCGAGCTGTTGGGGCTGATGAGCATTGAAGGCCGCCAAGACACCGAGCGCCTCGCCTACCTCTACAACACCTATATCGGACCCGCGCTGAAGCCGGTGCACCGGCTGCTGGACCACCTCGCCGACTGCGGGCGGACGCGGCGAGTTTCCCTGCGCACCTTCACTTTCCTGCTCGCCCACGGGGCGGCCGCCCCGTTCACGCTGGGCCCGCTGGCCCGTCATTTCGACGACGCCGATCCTTTGGACCCCGCCGAGATCGAAGCCCACGCCGACCTGGCCGCAGACCTGCTCATCCGGGCCCTGGAAAACCACGTCTGCCCCGAGAAGACCGCAGCTCGAAAAAAGAAGTGACCGATGTGAGGAGTCAGCTCATGCAAACGGTGCCCAGCCTGTTCGCTGAGCCGCCGGAGCATCTACGCCCGCGGGGCAACAAATTCCGCGTGTTCGCTGTCGAGGACCTCGACCGCGCCTCCGATGAACTGGAAAGCAAAGGGGTGCCGATCATCTGGCGGGGAAAGACCTTGTCGCCGGACATCCGGTCCACGGCCATCCGCGACCTCGACGGCAACTTCGTACACATCGTGCACCACTGAGTTCACCGGCACCGGCAGCGCCGGTGGTTACTTCGGCGGCGCTGCGCCGGGATCCAGCAGCGCCGTCATGATGACATCGGTGGCCAGCTCGATGTGGCGGTCGGGCTCCAGCGGACCGTCGACGCAGTCGAACCGCTCAGAAAGGGCTCGCAAGGTGAACGGGGCGGCCGCGCCGTGGGCGAGAAGGAACAGCAGCACGCGCGCGGGCACCCGGCGCATCTGGCCGGCATCGGCTAGGCGGTTGATCGCGGCCATCGACGTGGACAGCGTCGGCAGGACGAACTCCGACATGATGTGATCCAGGCGGGCAGTGCAGTGCAAACCCTCCTGGTTCATCAGTCGCATCATCTCCGGCTGCCGCCGGGAGGCGACCAGAAACGCGCGAAAGGTGTTTCGCAGCAAGGAGATGTCATCGTGGGGCGCGAGCTGTTGTAATTCGGCGTTGATGTCGGCGATCAGTCGGTGAAAGCCGTGGTCGACTGCGGCGTACCACAGCTGTTCCTTCGAGGAGAACCGCTGGTTGATGGTTCCGCGGCTCAGCCCCATCTCGGCGTTGAGCGCCCGCAGCGACATCTTCTCGTAGCCGTGCTCGGCGAAGGCCCGTACAAACGGCGCCACGCTGAGGTAGGACATCGCCGAACTTATTTCTCTCTTTCTTTCTCTGTGCAGGAGAGCTTTTCCAACACCCCGGTCGCCGGCGTGCGCCGGTGACCGCATCACGCTGTCGTCGGGGCCGCGATATCGAGGGCTACCGCACGCAGCGCCGCGTCATAGTCGGTGCCCGAGATGCCGGTGAGCACAGGGTTGGTCACGCCGGCCTCGACATAGCGCCGGACGCCGCGGCGAACATCGTCGCCGTCGCCGATGGCGCCCAG